>JAURLR010000206.1 GCA_030831135.1 Alphaproteobacteria bacterium | reverse complement strand
CCTGTGGCGGGTCCTCGGGGGGGGCGGCGGTTGCCGTGGCGACGGGGATGTCCTGGCTGGCGACCGGCAATGATCTCGGCGGTTCGTTGCGGACCCCGGCGAGTTTCTGTTCGATCGTGGGGTTGCGCCCGTCGGTGGGCCGGGTCGCCCATGGTGGCGGCCTGATGTGGCAGGATATTCACCAGACGCTCGTGGCCGAAGGGCCGCTGGGCCGGAACGTGGCCGATGTTGCACTGATGCTGGATGCACAGTCGGGTCGCCATCCGCGCGATCCGAAATCGCTCGATGCCCCTGCGGTGCCATTCCTGAATGCTGCGCGCGCGCCCCGTGCGCCAACGCGGATTGGCTACACAGCCAATCTTGGAATTGGTCCTGTCGATGGGGAGGTCGATGCCATCTGCGCGACGGCGGCGCGGCGGTTTGCCGATGCAGGTTCCATCGTGGAAGAGGCCTGTCCTGATTTTTCGGGTTCCCTGGAGATGTTCCAGACCCTGCGCGCCGCACTTTTCGCGTGTATCGCCGCGCCGCTTCTCGACAATCATCGGGATCAGTTGAAGCCCGAGATGGTCTGGCAGGTCGAGAAGGGGATGGCGTTGAGTGCGGGCGAAGTTGGCCGGGCGGCCATCGCGCGCACGAAACTGTATGAGCGCGTCCTGAACTGGTTCGGGGATTACGACGTGCTGGCCTTGCCCGCCGCGATTGTCCCGCCGTTTGATGTCGATATTCGCTATGTCGAAAAAGTCGGTGACCACGCCTTCGACAATTATGTCGACTGGATTTACATCACCTACGCGATCACGCTGACCGGCTGTCCGGCGATTTCGATCCCTGCGGGTTTCACCGCAAGTGGCCTGCCGGTCGGCATTCAACTTGTGGGGCGCCCCTTTGGTGAAGCGGAACTTTTGTCCTATGCCGCGAAACTCGAAGAGATACTGGGTCTGGGGCAGATGACGCCGCTTGACCCGATCACGCCCTCAGAACCAGGCGACGCACCAGGCTGATCAGATGCTGGTGTCGCTACGAGTCAACCGGAAGGGCTGGCGATTCCGGAACAGCTGCAACAACTTTTCGGCACCGACATAGAGGCCGAGCAGGTGCCGGGTGTCATCATCATCAGAAGAAAGCGCGGTACCCTTGATGATTTCGATAATGCGTTCCTGTTCCCCGATGGCCTCCTCAAACCATCCCGATTCGGCATAGGCCACAGGCAGGAGCATGAGGTAGGTGACATGCTGCTGATCGCCTGCGATACGGTTGGCTTCAAGGGCCAGTTCGACGGCACGTGCGCCGTCTCGAAACCTTGGCTCAGCTGCGGCCGCCCGGATCCAGCTAAGTTTGACGTATGAGCCCGGATCGCGTGGATCGAGCCTGATGGCGGTCTGAAAGTCCTGAATGGCACCCGCCGTATCATCGATGCGGAAGAAAGCCGAACCACGATGCTGGAAGGCTTTGGCATCAGAACTGTTCCGCTTTATGGCTTCGCCGTAATTGCCAATCGCAGAATCGTATTCGGCAAGTTCGAAATGTATGTCTGCGAGCAAGCGCCATGGTGCGCTGTATTCGGGGTCGAGCGTGCGCGACTTCACGATGTCGGCGCGGGCGTCCGCGATGGCGTCGCGCTCCAGATTTGTTTCCAGAGGACCCGAGCGCCGTGAATCGGGAAACGCCAGAGCAATCCTGGCATGGGCCCGCGCGGCATAGACGATGGCGGAATCAGGGTCGAACGCCACTGCTTTATCGAGGTCGCGCAGCATCTCGACAAAGTCATCCTTGCGTTGCCAGATTACGGATCGTGCCAGATACGCCCCGGCATTTTCGGGATTGAAGGCAATGGCCCGCTCGATATCGCGTTCGGCAGCGCGGTCATCCCGTTTGTCGAGATAGGCTGAGCCGCGCAGCACATGGGCGGTGGAAAGCAGCTGATTTCGTTTTTCGGGCTCGGCTTCGATTTCGGAAGCAGAATTAATCAGTCCCGTGCACCGGCTGATTTTCAGATCGGGATCTTCGGCTTTCAGGCAACCCACAAGCTGAACCAGACTGGCAATACGGCCTGAGCTTGCGGATGCGGTCCCCGGCGGCGGGGCGGGGTTGAGGGTCTGGCACCCCGTCAGGGCAAGAATGGCAGCGATCAGGAATATGCGCATGGCCGTCTCGAAACAGTGGTTTCCGCGATGGCCCAATTCTAGCGCAAATGGGCAGGTCCGACCATTGCCCGACAATGCACCGCACGATACGGCCCGGAGCGAGCCGGTCGTCGTTCGGGAGTGTTGAGCAGTTTGCGTTTGCTTTCCGGGTTCTTCCGCCAATATCCCCTTGCATCGAGGGTGTCATCGACGCATGACGGGACCCGGCGGAGAGCCGTTTAAAGGTACAAGTGGAAATGGGTGTTTCAATGAAGAAAATCGGCTTTCTCAATTTCGGCCACTGGTCCGCAGGACACGGCTCGCAGGTGCAAACGGCTTCTGATGCGCTGCTGCAATCCATTGATCTGGCGGTGGCGGCCGAGGAATTGGGCGCTGATGGTGCGTATTACCGGGTACATCACTTTGCGCGCCAACTGGCTTCGCCGTTTCCGCTTCTGGCCGCCGTGGGCGCGAAGACGCGCAAGATCGAGATCGGCACGGGCGTGATCGATATGCGCTACGAGAACCCGCTTTACATGGCCGAAGATGCCGGTGCCGCCGATCTGATCGCGGGCGGACGCCTCCAACTCGGCATCAGCCGTGGCTCGGGCGAACAGGTGACCGATGGCTGGCGCTATTTCGGCTATGCCCCCGGTGAGGGCGAGACCCATGCGGATATGGCGCGCCGGCACACGGAGGTCTTTCTCAATGTGCTCAAGGGGGAGGGGTTTGCCAAGCCGGACCCGAACCCGATGTTCCCCAATCCGCCGGGCATGCTGCGTCTGGAACCGCATTCCGAAACTCTGCGCGAGCGCATCTGGTGGGGTGCGGCGTCGAATGCGACCGCTATCTGGGCCGCGAAACTGGGCATGAACCTGCAGAGCTCGACCCTCAAGACCGATGAGACCGGCGAGCCGTTCCACATCCAGCAGGCCGAACAGATTCGCGCCTATCGTGCCGCCTGGGCCGAGGCAGGCCATCAAGGCAAACCGCGCGTGTCCGTGAGCCGCAGCATTTTTGCGCTGGTGAACGACATGGACCGCGCCTATTTCGGGCAACGGAATGAAAGTCAGGACCAGATCGGGATGCTGCACGGCAATGTCCGTTCGATCTTTGGTCGCAGCTATGCCGCCGAGCCCGACGCGCTGATCGAGGAACTG
>JAURLR010000205.1 GCA_030831135.1 Alphaproteobacteria bacterium | reverse complement strand
GGCACTCCAGGTGAATTGTGTGTGCGCGGTTATTTGGTGATGCGTTCTTACTGGGAAGATGCCGCGCAAACCCAAGAGGCGATTGACGATGCGGGCTGGATGCACACCGGCGACCTCGCGACCATGGACGAAGACGGCTATTTCAACATTGTCGGCCGGATCAAGGATCTGGTGATCCGGGGCGGGGAGAATCTTTATCCGCGCGAGATCGAGGAGTATCTCTACCGCCATCCCAAGATCGCGGATGTTCAGATGATCGGCGTGCCGGACCCCAAATACGGCGAGGAACTCTGCGCCTGGGTCAAACTCGTGGACGGCGAAACCGCCACGGATGAGGATATCCGCGCCTTCTGCCGGGGCCAGATCGCCCACCAGAAGATCCCGCGCTACGTGAAATTCGTCGACGCCTTCCCGATGACCGTCACCGGCAAGATCCAGAAATTCGAGATGCGCAAGGCGATGATCGCGGAACTGGGACTGACGGAAGAGGAGACAGCTTGATGTTATCGAATTCCAAGTATTTGTTGTTTTGCGATAGGAGCCTCGTCCGATTATTGACCGGATGCGCGTTCGCCATTTGTCTGCTGTGGAACGTGGGAACGTGGGAACGTCGGCCGCAGAAACGGCGAAGGTTGATTCAGCAAAGCAGGTTGCTCAGGCAGAAAATCAACCTGTCTTTTTTCGCACAGCCAGTCTGCTTATGGCCTTCGTGCCTGACGCCTTTACCCTGTTCCCTTTCGATGAATATCAGGAGTACGGAATTCGTGGAGTGGTTGCGGCGATGGAGGCTTGGAGTGGCATTAAGATCAAGCAATCGAACACCGCACCCAATTTTATGATTCTGCGAGACCAAGGATTCGATGCGATTATTGACTCGGAAGATGGTCTGACGAAATCAGTGCTGATGAGTGTCTTTGGATCGGGGCCTTACGGAGAGAATATGAGGCGTCGAATTGGCGCGGAACGAGACTGCCATATCCATCATGTCGTCGATTCCCATTACCGCATAACAACGACGATCGTGCTGGTTAACAGTGTTCTCCCTGACGCGGAGGAAGCCCACTGTGTCGTTAAGGGGATGGCCAGTGCATTTGGCATTGTCGATATGAAGTTTCTCCACAGTGCGGTTTCCCTGTCAGATAATTCCGGACGTATTTCTTTGGGGCCGGACTTGAAGCAGGCATTCACGGAAATTTACGTTTTCTAGAATGCCCGATTGATCTTTTTAGGGCCGATGTCATGGCCGGACTTGGTCCGGCCATCCACGTTCCTGTGTCACGTGGCCCGCTGACGTGGATGCCCGCAACACGTGCGGGCATGACGGTGGTGGGGATTGGCTGCTGCGATTCATGTTTCGTGGGCGTGACGATTGAGTGGGTTTCTTTCAACCGCTGTTTGTTCAACCTCATGCTGAGCCTGACGAAGCATGGGGTTGTCGCCCTCGTCCTTCGACAGGCTCAGGATGAGGGCTCAGACGGGATGCGGCGCGTGTCCGTAATTGTGGAAGCCTAGTTCCGCTCTCCGGTGTTCGGGTGGCCGATATCGGGCTGCACATAGGGGGCCTGCATCTCGAAGATATCGTCGGTGTGGCAGTAGCGGGGGCCGCCGAGGCGGCCGATGGGCTTGAGCAGGTGCGGATTGACGTATTTGTCGTCGAGCATCAGGTCTTCGCGGACATGCCAGCGCAGGACCTTGCCGATCACCACATAGGTCTTCCAGTCATCGCCAAATTCCAGCGTCTGCTGGTATTCGCATTCCATCGCGACAGGGCAGCCCTTGATGCGCGGGGCGTCGACAAGGTCTGACGGCTCGGTCTCGATCCCGATATGCTCGAACTCGCTGACATTGCGGGGCAGGCTGGCCGAACTCTCGTTCATCTGATTTTCCCAGCCTTCGGTCACCGTGTGAATGACGTAGCCTTTTGTGGCCGCGATGTTGGCTGATGTGTCCTTGTGGTGTTTTTCCTTCTCGCCGACTGTGATCGTCACCAGCGGCGGGTAGTGGGAGACGATGGAGAAGAAGCTGAACGGGGCCAGGTTGGGCACGCCGTCCTCGTCCATGGAGCTCACCCAGGCGATGGGCCGGGGCACGATGGAGCCGATCAGCAGGCGGTAGCATTGCTGATGGTCGATCTCGTCACTGTTGAAAATCCGGTAATCCATGGCGTTCCCCTCCCTAAATAATTGTGGAGGAGTGTGGCGAATGACGCTCATGCCCGCAACACTCCGTCATGCCCGCGCAGGCGGGCATCCATAAACACCGATACACAAACAGATTCCCGCCGCCGTTTATGGACTCCCGCCTTCGCGGGAGTGACGACGGATATGACGTGCCGGGCTTTGCCTCCCACGCATGCTTCGTGTATCCCGGCCCGGTCATGTCTGAATCGATCCCCGCCGAACTCGCCCTCGACCGTCGTACCGCCTTGCCGGGCGACTATGCCTTTTTGCGCGTCGAGTATCCGCGTCCGAGCTGGGAAGGCCATCCCAACAATGGCCAGTGGTGCCAGTTCTGGCTGGCGCGGCACAAGATGTTCCGGGAGTTCGGGGAGGGGCTGATCGATGCGTGCGAGAAGCTGGCCGCCGCGCAGGTGGACCCCAAGGGTTTCCACGAATGGTTCATGCCGCGGGCGAGCTTTTTCCTCGGCGAGCTCGATACCCATCACAAGGTCGAGGAATATCACTATTTCCCGCTGCTATCCCGGGCCGACCCGCGCATGGAAAAGGGCGTGGCCCTGCTCGAAGGCGATCACGAGGTGATCCATGACCTGCTGCGCGGGACCTATGACACGATTGTCGCGCTGGATGCCGCCATTCAGGAAAAGCCCGATGAAGTGATGGGGCTGGTCCCGCGCATGCGTGATGACCTTGCCGCACTGGACAAGGGCCTCAAGCGCCATCTGGATGATGAGGAAGACCTTGTCGTGCCGTTGATCCTCGACCGGACCGAAGCGGCGCTGGGAATGCATTAGAAGGACACGCGTTGTCGCGATATCCGAAACCACCTCATGCTGAGCTTGTCGAAGTATGAGGTTGTCGCCCTCGTCCTTCGTCAGGCTCAGGATGAGGGCTCAGTCCGGTGCGCCTATTCCAGCCGGTTCAGGCCGTCGAAGGCGGCTGTCTTGTAGCATTCGGCCAGGGTGGGATAGTTGAACACCGTGTCCACGAAATAGTCGATCGTGCCCTTATGGGCCATCACCGCCTGACCGATATGGATCAGTTCGGCCGCGCCCTCGCCAAGGATGCTGACACCGAGCACTTCGCGGGTTTCGATGTGAAACAGGATCTTCAGCATGCCGGTGTGATCGCCGATGATCTGGCCGCGCGCGATCTCGCGATAAAACGCCTTGCCGACTTCATAGGGCACACCGGCACGGGTGAGTTCCTCTTCATTGGCCCCTACCACGGAGATTTCCGGGATCGTGTAGATGCCGTAGGGGAACAATTCGGCGAAGGATGAGGCGGTTTCGCCAAAGGCATGACAAGAGGCCAGACGCCCCTGTTCCATGGAGGTCGATGCGAGGCTGGGAAACCCGATCACGTCACCTGCCGCGTAGATGTTGTCCACGTCGGTGCGGTAATTTTTGTCGACCGTGACGCGACCGCGTTCGTCAGTCGCCAACCCGGCTGCAGCCAGGTTGAGGCTGCCCGTCGCGCCGGTCCGGCCGATACTGTACAGCGCCTTTTCAGTGAAAACCTGCTTGCCGCTTTCAAGATCAATACGCACCCGCGGACCTTTCCCGTCATCGCAGCGGCGTACGCTCTCCACGCCTTCGCCCAGCCGCAGGGCTACCCGGTGCTGGCGCATCAGATAGGCCAGCGCATCGGTGATCTCACCGTCCACGAAATCGAGCAACTGCGGGCGTTTGTCGATCAGCGTCACCCGTACGCCCAGTGTGGCGAAGATCGTGGCGTATTCCAGACCGATCACCCCGGCGCCGATGATCGCGAGCGAGCGCGGGATGTCTTCAAGGGTGAGGATGTCGTCGCTGGTGAAGATCGTTTTGCCGTCAAACGGGATTCCGGCGGCCCGCGTGCATTCGGTGCCCACGGCGATCACCACCTTGTCGGTGGAGATTTCCCGTGCCCCACGACCATCGGCAAAGTCGAGGCAGATCGTGTGCGGTCCCGAAAAGGATGCGGAAGCCGAAAGAACTTCGATGCCGTTGCGACGCAGTTGGTGGTGGGTCACGTCGATCTCGGTCCGGATCACGTGGTCGGTGCGGACCATGAGGTCCTGCATGGTGATATCTTGCTTCACCGAATAGGCCGAGCCATAGACATTGCGGTGCAGGAATCCCGAGAGATGCATGGCGGCTTCGCGCAGGGTCTTGGACGGGATCGTTCCGGTGTTGATGCACACGCCACCGACAACAGCGCGTTTCTCCACCACGGCGACATGCTTGCCGAGCTTGGAGGCCTGAATCGCAGCGCGCTGTCCCGCAGGGCCTGACCCCAGCACGACGAGGTCATAATCGTATTCCGGGTCGGCTTCGTCCTGCCGTGAAATATCGTTGGTCAGCGTATCCAGCACGGTATGTGTCCTAATATTGCGCCCGTAAAAGCGGCGATGGAGGAACAATCTGCTGTTTTCGTTAACGTTTCCTTGCTGGCGCGTTTTCGGCGAATATGTGTTGACCAAAAAGTTTCGCCATTCCAAAGTTTGTTTCATGAATATGAATGAAGGTGTGAAAACCGCGGTGCGGACCGTCAACCTTTTCGAAGCCTTTGCGCGGCGAAAAGGCCCGATGACGCTGACGCAGATCGCCGAGAGCCTGTCGGCCCCGATCAGCAGTTGCCACGGTCTTGTCCGGACTCTGAGCGGCATGGGTTACCTTTACACATCCGAGCAAACCCGCGCGATCTATCCGACAAAACGGCTGCTGGAAATCGCCAGCGTGATCGCCGCCCACGACCCGGTGCTCGAGAGCATGGTGCCGATTCTGGAAGCTTTACGCGATGAAACAAAGGAAACCGTTCTGCTGGGCCGGCGGCAGGGTGATGTGATCCTCTATCTGGATGTCTTTGAAGGCGGGCAGACGGTGCGCTACTCCGCCGGGGCGGGGGATATCAAGCCGCTCCATTCCAGTGCCATCGGCAAGGCTTTTCTCGGGCGTCTGAGTTCGGGTGAACGGCTTGCGCAGATTGCACGCCTGCCGCTGGATACGCGCACCCCCAACACGATCGTACAGCGCGAGGCGCTGGAAGCTGATATCGCACAAGGAATCGCCAAGGGGTACTTTGTTACCCGGGGTGAGAATGTGGTGGATGTCATGGGGCTGGCGACCACGGCCAAGGTTTATGGCGATGTCTTCGGCATCGGGATTGCGGCACCGCTGGCCCGGATGGGCGATGACGTCGAAACCCAAGCTGCGCGGCTGCTCTCCGCGCGCACTCGGCTGCAGGCATTGGGCGGCAGTTCGTGAGCGGGGCCTGGCCCGACGAGCTTTTTGAGGTTCTGGTGCGTCAGAAGGTGCGCCAGGTGGCCTATGTGCCTGATGCCGGACATTCCCGTCTGATCGAACGCTGTACGGCCAATCCGGATATGGAAACGACCGTGCTGACCACGGAAGAGGATGGTGTTGCGCTGTTGGCGGGTGCGTGGCTTGGCGGTGATCGCGGCATTCTGTTGATGCAGTCTTCGGGTGTGGGCAATTGCGTCAACATGCTCACGCTGATCGAGAATTGCCGCATGCCGTTCGTGACGCTGGTGACGATGCGGGGCGAGTGGGGTGAGTTCAATCCATGGCAGGGACCCATGGGGCTTGCGACCCCCGATGTCCTGACACGCATGAATGTGCAGGTACACCGGGTGGACGCGCCCGATCAGGCCGCCGCGACACTCGATGCGGCCATCGCGCAATCCTATGACGGACTGCAGGCCTCGGCGGTGCTGCTGTCCCAGCGCCTGATCGGCCGCAAGGATTTTGAGGCGGAAGACTGAGATGATACAGAACCTGCCCTTGCTGGACCGTCGCGAGACTGTCGCACGCCTGCTGCGCGACCGGGGTGACCTGCTGGTCGTGACCGGCCTCGGATCGGCCACCTATGATGTGGCCGCAGCGGGCGACGATCCACGCAATTTCTATCTTTGGGGCGCGATGGGCGGCGCGGCTGCAATGGCGCTGGGGTTGGCCCTTGCACAGCCAGACCGGCCGGTGGCGGCGATCACCGGCGACGGAGAGATGCTGATGGGCCTTGGAACATTGGCGACCATTGGTGCCAAGCGTCCGGCCAACCTGTCCGTGATTGTGCTCGACAATGAACGTTACGGCGAAACGGGTGCGCAACCGACCGCGATTGCCCATGGCGTGAGCCTGACGGATGTTGCGCGATCCTGCGGCATTGATGCGCCCGATGATATTCGCGACATGAACGGGGTCGGTACGCTGGCCGAACGCCTGAAGCGGACAGACGGGCCGTTGTTTGCCAATATCAAGATTGATGCGCGGGACTATCCCCGCGTGCTGCCCGCGCGCGACGGTGCCTGGCTGCGCTCGCGCTTCCGCGAGGCTGTGCTGGGCATTGCACCCTGATTCGGAGAGTAGAATGGCAAAGAAGATCGGAATTCTGGGCCTCGGCCTGATTGGTCGCGTGGCGGCTGAAAAACTGATGCCCGAAGGTTACGAGTGCATCGCGATCCGGCGCCCCAGTACAGAGGGTTTCCCGGGTCTGGGCGGCAAGCTGGTGGATACGGCCCGCGAACTGGCCGAGATTTCAGACATCGTCATCTCGGCGCTGCCGAACGTTCCGGCGGCCCATGCTGCGATGGAAGGCCCGGACGGACTTCTCGCAGGCGCTCATGCGGGTTTGACGATCATCGAGATGAACACCTTCGGTGTGGCAGACAAGGAAAAGCTCAAGGCGCTGGTCGATGCGACCCCCGCAATGCTCCTCGACTGCCCTGTCAGCGGCACCCAGCCCATCATCCGTGCCGGCAATGGCGTGATCATGATGAGTGGTGATGAAGCAGGCTGCGCGGCGGTGAAGCCGATGCTCGAAACAATCTGCCCGAAGACGTTTTACGTCGGAGAATACGGGACCGGCATCAAACTCAAGCTGATGATCAACTTCATGGTCGGGGCCAATACGGTGGCGCTGGCCGAAGG
>JAURLR010000204.1 GCA_030831135.1 Alphaproteobacteria bacterium | reverse complement strand
TGTAGTGGTGGGCGTGCAGCAGTGGTTTGTCGCCGGGCGGGCAGCGCGCGATGATGACACTCACGCCCGGGTCACCGGCAATCGCGGGCTTCTGGGCCATCGGGCCGCCCTGTGAGGCTGGGGCCATCATCAGGTAGAGGGTTTCGGCGGCCATGATCTCATAGGCTGCGCGGGGGATGCCCAGCGCCTCGGCATAATGCGCTGATTGGGATTCCTGATCCGAAAAACGTGCAATGCGCGTGGCCATCTCGGCTTGCGGAATTTCGATTGTATCCATGAACGCCTCCCCATTTCCGAGCAAAGCATAGAATCGATCCGAAGCGCAGGCCAATGGCCTCGATCAACCTGCCTCGATTCCACAAAAAGAAAAGTGCTAGCCTTCCCGTCTGATTTCCATGGGAGCACCAAAAATGCCGCAACGCATCATCGATCTGAGCCTCGAAATCGAGGACAACATGCCCTCTCACAAGCTCTTCCAGAGCCCGGTCTACCTGCAGGCAATGACCCACGAGAATACCAAGGCGCTGAAACTCGGCACCCTGGACGACCCGATCACCTTCCAGACAAATTTCATCAGTACCCTCGATCATGTGGGAACCCATGTGGATGCCCTGCGGCATTTCGATCCCAAGGGCGCGTCGATTGACGAAATGCCGATTGACCGCTTCTTCGGCAAGGCGGTGTGTTTCGACATGCGCCACATTCCCGATCTGGGGGATATCGATGTCGCGGATATGGAAAAGGCCGAAGCCGAATCGGGGGTAAAGGTCGACGGGCACATCATTCTGCTGTGTTCGGGGCTGCACAAACGCCACTACCCCAATCGCGAAGTGGTGCTGTCCAATCCCGGTATCACCGTGGCGGCCACCCAGTGGATGTACGACCGGGGATCGCGCCTGCATGGTGTTGAGGGGCCGTCGACGGACAAGCCGTCCGACAGCCTGTTTGCCCAGCACCGCATCTGCCGGGAACTGGGAATTAGCCATATGGAATGGCTGGTGAATTTGGAAACCCTGATCGGGATCGGGGAATTCCAGTTCTTCGGGGTGCCCCTGCGGTTCAAGGGCGGGTCCGGATCACCGATCCGCGCCTTTGCCATTGTCGAGGACTGAGCACGCAAACCATGGCCCATGAATTCGACTATATGAGCGCGGCCGAGATGCGCTTACGTGTGGCACGCAAGGATATCTCGCCGGTGGCGCTGACCGCGCGGGCGCTGGAGCGCGCCGAGGAAACCCAGCCAAGGCTCAACGCTTTCTTCGAACTGATGCCGGACACGGCAATGACGGCAGCGCGCGCCGCCGAAGACGCCGTTATGAAGGGGGAAACGCTGGGTGCGCTGCATGGCATACCCCTGTCGGTGAAGGATCTGATCGCGGTGGGGGGCGCGCGGTTTTCCTTCGGTTCAAGGACCATGGCCGACAACATTGCCGCAGAAGACGCGCCGGCGGTCGAGCGCGCCCGAAAGGCGGGCGCTGTTGTTATCGGCAAGACAACGACAAGCGAGTTCGGCTGCAAGCCGGTCGGGGATTCACCGCTGACGGGGATTACCCGGAACCCGTGGAACACGGACAAGACCCCGGGCGGGTCGAGCGCCGGGGCGGCGGCCTCCGTCGCGGCAGGGGTTACGCCCTTCGCGCTGGGGACAGATGGCGGCGGGTCGATCCGAATTCCAAGTGCGTTTACCGGGCTGGCCGGGATCAAGGGCAGTTTTGCCCGGGTGCCGGTCTGGCCGACATCGGCGACACCCACGCTTGCCCATGTCGGGCCGCTTGCGCGTTCCGTACGCGATGCCGCGCTGCTGTTCTCGGCCATTGCCGGTTATGACGCCCGTGATCCGTTCAGCATTGCCGGGGAGGTGCCCGATGTTCTGGGGGCTTGTGATCAGTCTGTCCGGGGCATGCGCGTGGCGTGGAGTCCGACGCTCGGCTATGCCCGCCCCGATGAGGATGTGGTCACCGTGGTCGAGGCCGCCGTCCGAAAATTCGAAGACGCCGGGGCCATCGTTACCCGGATCGACGATGTCTTCGAGGCCGATCCGGCTGATTTGTGGACGGCGGAGTTCTACGCCGGGGTCGGCATCAAGCTGCGCGATTTCCTGGAGAACCAGCGCGATCTGCTCGATCCGGCGGTCGCCGATATCCTCGAACCCGCGCTCGGCCAGGAGATGCAGGATTACTACACCAAGGTGTTCACCCGCTACGCCCTACGCGATCGCATGACGGCCCTGTTCCGGGACTATGACGTCTTGCTCTCGCCGGTCCTGCCGGTCTCCTCACTCGATGTGGGCAAGAATGTTCCCGACAGCCATGCGGACAGGAACCTCGTATCCTGGGTCTATTACACCTATCCGTTCAATCTTACCGGGCAGCCCGCAGGCGCCGTCTGTGCCGGATTGTCGCCCGATGGCATGCCCGTGGGGCTGCAGGTGGTCGGTCGCTATCTCGACGAAGCCGCAGTCGTTCGGGCCATGGCCTTCGTCGAGCGAACCCAGCCGCGGGGCTATAATATCTGTGATTGTGACTGAGCCAAGCGTGCCTTTCCGGCGACCTGAGGGTCGCATCGAAATTGCGGAAATGTAAACGAGTGTGACAATCGGCCCGGACTTGAATTCTTTATGGATTCTGTTCCTGTGGCACCTATTCTTTGTTTGGTGTTGTTCCCTGTTCGATGTTCGAACAGGCAAGCCTACCAACTTCCAACTGGTCTCGCAGGCGGTTCTTGGCGTCGGGTCTTGGCTTTGCTGCAGGCCTGCTTGTGCCGGGCTGCGGTGCGGCGGCGTCGGATCCATTGGCTTCAGGCGTCGTGGTGCGACCATCCCGGAAATGGCTGGATATGATCGGCCGTAACGG
>JAURLR010000203.1 GCA_030831135.1 Alphaproteobacteria bacterium | reverse complement strand
GAACCTGTTCGCAATGCGATTGAAACCAAGGGCGTGCGGGTCAACGAGATTTTCGTTGAACGCGGGCGTCTCGAAGATGTCTTCCGGGACCTGACCTTTGAGGTCGAGGGTTTGAAAGCGCGCTCCTATGCGGAGACGGAGAGCGACAATGCATAATATCTGGATCGAGAGCCGTCGCGAATTGTCGGCCTATTTCACCTCACCGCTCGCCTATATCTTCATTGTCATCTTTCTGGCCTTGTCGGGCGGGCTGACCTTCTTCTTCGGGGCCTGGCTGGATCGCGGGCAGGCCGATTTGCAGGTCTTCTTCATCTATCATCCCTATCTCTATCTCTTCCTGATCCCTGCGGTCGGGATGCGGCTCTGGGCCGAGGAACGCAAGACCGGCACCATCGAGTTCCTGCTGACGCTTCCCGTCACGACCGGTGAAATCGTGCTCGGAAAGTTCCTCGCGGCCTGGGTTTTCGCCGGTATCGCGCTGGCGCTGACCTTCCCGATGTGGCTGACCGTCAATTATCTGGGCAATCCCGATAACGGCATCATCCTGGCCGCCTATATCGGCAGCTGGCTGGTCGCGGGCGGTTTCCTGGCCTTGAGCTCATGTGTCTCTGCGCTGACCAAGAACCAGGTGATCGCCTTCGTTCTGGTGTCGGCGGTTTGCTTCGTGTTCATGATGAGCGGGGTCGAGATCATCCAGTCCTTCTTCCGGGCCTGGACGCCGCCAAGCTTTGTGGAATCCATCGCCGAACTGAGCTTCCTCACAAACTTCACGGAGATTGCGCAGGGCGTGATCGATATCCGCGACGTTATCTTCTTCCTCTCCGTCATCGGGGTCGCGCTGTTCGTCAACACTGCGATCGTCGAAGCAAAGAAGGGGGTCTGAGCCATGTGGGACAAGATCCGCAATGCCGACCGCGCCGCACTTGCCTGGGGCACAGTCGCACTTTCGATTGTCTTCTTTCTGGCGTTCAACGCGCTGATCAACACCGTGTTGACGAGCACGCGCCTCGACCTGACCGAAGACCAGTTGTTCACCCTTTCGGACGGCACCAGAGAGGTGCTGGCCAATCTCGAAGAGCCGATCGATCTGCGCTTCTACTATTCGGAAAAATTCGACGAGATCGGGCCGGATATTGCACGCCACTCCGACCGTGTGCGGGAGTTGCTCGAAGAATATGAGCGTCTGTCCAACGGAATGGTTCGGATCGAGGTGTTTGATCCCCAGCCGTTCTCGACCGAAGAAGACCTTGCGGTCAGCGATGGCCTGCAGGGACTGCCGTTCGATCAGTCGGGCGCGCGGGCCTATTTCGGTGTCTCGGGCACCAACTCGACCGATGATGTGGATGCCATCGGGTATCTGGCTCCCGAGCGCAGCCCGTTTCTCGAACATGATCTGACCCGGCTGATTTCCAACCTGTCCGATCCCGAGAAACCGGTGGTCGCGGTCCTGTCAGATCTGCCGCTCCAGGGAACCCAGTTCGACCAGTACACACCCTGGCTGGTCGCCGATGGCATGCGTCAATTCTTTGATGTGAAATTCCTGACCAAGGATTCCACCGAACTGCCGGACGATGTCACCGTTTTGGTGATTGCCGGTGCGCATACGATTCAGGATGAACTGCTCTACGCCATGGATCAGTACGTGGTGAATGGTGGGCGTGTTCTCGCTTTCGCCGATCCGTTTGCCGAATCCATGGCGCTTGCCGGGCCGGCTGCCGGTCAATTGCCACCACCCGGTGTGGGGCAGGCGGCGATTGAGCCCCTGCTGAACGCCTGGGGCGTGGTTGTGGAACGCGGTGATTTTGTCGGCAATCTGGATGATGCCATCCGGGTCGGGTTCCCGAATCCGGAAACCGGACAACAGGTGGCCGTCGACTACGTCGCCTGGCTGGATCTGCAGGGACCGCGCTTTGCGAAAGAAGACGCGATCACGACCCAGCTGCAACGCATTGTGATGAGCTCCTCGGGCGCCTTCATGGCCGCTGAGGGGGCGGAAACCACTCTGGAACCGTTGATCTTCACAACGGCCAACTCGGACCTGATGAGCGCATTCGATATCGCGCAGCAGCCCAATCCGATTGCCCTGCGCGACAAGTTCGAATCCGAGGATACGGTTTTCAACCTTGCTGTGCGTGTGACCGGACAGGTGAAGTCAGCCTTTCCCGAAGGTCCCTCCGATGCAGCGCTTGAGGCCATCGAAGATGATGCCGAGAAGGACGCAATCCGCGCGGCTCACAAGAATGCCTCGGACGTGCCAGCCAGTATCATCCTTGTGGGTGACGTTGACATGCTGGCCGATCAGAACTGGGCACAGGTGCGTGACGTGGCTGGCGAGCGTGTGGCCGTTCCCACCGCAAACAACGCCGACTTCTTCATCAATGCGATTGATAACCTGCGCGGCAGTCAGGGCCTTGTGTCCCTGCGTGGGCGTGGCCTGACGATCCGGCCCTTCACGGTGATCGAGGATATGCGTCAGGAAGCGGATTCCAAGTTCCGTGCCAAGGAGCAAGAACTTCTGGGCCGCATTGCAGAGATGGAACG
>JAURLR010000202.1 GCA_030831135.1 Alphaproteobacteria bacterium | reverse complement strand
TCCAGTGCAAAGGCGGCGTTGGCAAAGGGCTCCACCAGCGCACTGCGCACATTGTAGCCAAGGTCCCCACCTCGCGGCCCGCTGGGACCCGTCGAGCGTTCGCGGGCCAGTTCGGCGAAATCCGCGCCACCCTCGAGCGCCTTGATGATATCGGCGGCTTCCTGATCGTTGTCGACAAGGATATGGCTCGCACGGACTTCGAGCGGGCCTTCCTGGTTCGCAATCGTCTCGTCATAGACCTTGCGAAGTTCCTCTTCCTTGATCCCGTCAGAAATCAGCCGGTTCATATATTCCTGCTGGATCGCGACCTTTTCGAATTCGGCCATCTGCTTCTTGACCGCATCGCTGTCCTGCAGATCATCGGCGCGGCCTGCATTGGCGAGCAGTTCCCCGTCCACGAGCTGCTGGACTATCTGCGGGAAGATCACGGTGATCGGCACCTGCTTGTACTGCTCGGGCAGGCGGGAATAGGCCAAGGCCACATCAGACTGGCGGATTTCCGAGCCATTGACCCGGGCAACGACCGCATCTTTGGCCGGTGTTTCGGCCGCCCCGCCATCCTGCTGCGCGCTGGCCGGCACCGAAACCGAA
This sequence comes from Alphaproteobacteria bacterium, assembly GCA_030831135.1. GTDB lineage: Bacteria > Pseudomonadota > Alphaproteobacteria > UBA6615 > UBA6615 > JABJAG01. Next base: position 7,409 of record JAURLR010000202.1, on the reverse strand, counting down.
AGGACAAGGACAGATGCGGCGAGCGCGGTCAGGGTACGGGTCATCAGGGTGCAAGTCATCGGGAAGCTCCAGTCAATTCGAGGGCACGGCCAGCCTTGATCCGTGCGGTGGCCAGATTGCCGTTTTCACTCCGTGCTTACAACCCGGGCCCCCGCGCAGATGTGGCAGACACAGGGCATTTTGAAGACAAAACATGGCAAGGGTCCTGCAAACGCGGGTTTCAGGCGCGTGCGCGCATCACGCAGCGTTGACACTTACCCGGACGCACCCTAGACAATGCGCGAAAATTCCCCATTTGTGGGGGACACCCGGCGTACCGGAACAGCCCTCCGGACGGTTCGTTGTTACGTCCGTGCCACGCCATCTGCCCTTGAGGAGACTTCATGGTCCTCAGTCTGGTCACCAAGGCCTTCGGAACCGCGAATGATCGCTATCTGAAGCGCCTGAAAAAGAACGTTGATGCCATCAACGCGCTCGAGCCTGAACTCGAGGCACTCGATGATGCCGCCCTGCGCGCGCGCACGGACGAATTCCGCCAGCGGATCGCGGATGGCGCATCGCTCGACGACATTCTGGTCGAGGCCTTCGCCACGGTTCGCGAGGCCGGCAAGCGTACGCTGGGTCAGCGGCATTTCGATGTTCAGATGCTCGGCGGCATGATCCTGCACAAGGGCATGATCGCGGAGATGAAGACGGGTGAAGGCAAAACTCTGGTCGCCACACTGCCCGTCTATCTGAATGCCCTGTCGGGCAAGGGCGTCCATGTGGTGACGGTCAATGATTACCTTGCCCAGCGCGATTCCGGCTGGATGGGCCAGGTCTATGAATTCCTCGGCCTGAGCGTGGGCTGCATCGTGAACAACATGTCCGATGAGGAACGCCGCGCCGCCTATGGCAGCGACGTGACCTATGGCACGAACAACGAGTTCGGCTTCGACTATCTGCGCGACAACATGAAGTTCCATCTCGACGAAATGGTGCAGCGTGAGTTCAACTTCGCCATCGTCGATGAAGTCGACTCGATCCTGATCGACGAAGCCCGCACGCCGCTGATTATTTCGGGTCCGGTCGAGGATTCCTCCCAATCCTACAAGGCCGTGGATGTCATCATCCCCAAACTCGGTGCAGATGATTTCGAGCTGGACGAGAAGGCCCGGGCTGTCACCCTGACCGATGAAGGCGTCGAGCACACCGAAGCACTTCTCGCCGAAGCCGGATTGCTGGAAGAGGGTGCCAGTCTTTACGACATCACCAGCGTCACCATCCTGCACCACGTCAATCAGGCCCTGCGCGCCCACAAGCTGTTCCAGCGCGACCGCGACTACATCGTCAAGGACAGCAAGGTCATCATCATCGACGAGTTTACCGGCCGCATGATGGAAGGACGGCGCTTTTCCGATGGTTTGCATCAGGCGCTCGAAGCCAAGGAAGACGCGATCATCCAGAACGAGAACCAGACGCTGGCCTCGATCACCTTCCAGAACTATTTCCGCCTCTATCCCAAACTTGCGGGCATGACCGGCACGGCCATGACCGAATCCGCCGAGTTCGCGGAGATCTACAAGCTCGAAGTGGTCGACATGCCGACCAACAACCCGATGATCCGCGACGACCAGAACGATGAGGTCTACCGGACGCTGGGGGAGAAATACAAAGCCATCAACGAGCTGATCCAGGACTGCGTCAAGCGTGGCCAGCCCGTACTGGTCGGCACCGTGTCCATCGAGAAGTCCGAACAGGTCTCCGCAGCCCTCAAGGCGGCCAAGATTCCCCACGAGATTCTCAACGCCCGTCATCACGAGCGCGAGGCCTATATCATCGGTCAGGCCGGTATCCCGGGCGCCGTGACGATTGCCACCAATATGGCCGGGCGCGGCACCGATATTCAGCTTGGCGGCAATCTGGAACTGCGTCTCGAAGCCGAACTGGCGGGGATCGAAGACGAAGCGGCACGGGCGGCAAAGGAAGCCGAAATCCGGGCCGAAGTTAAAGAACTTCACAAGCAGGTACTTGATGCCGGCGGCCTGTTCGTCATCGGCACCGAGCGTCATGAAAGCCGGCGGATCGACAACCAGTTGCGCGGCCGCTCGGGCCGTCAGGGCGACCCGGGCACCTCCCGCTTCTTCCTGTCGCTCGAAGACGATCTGATGCGCATCTTCGGCTCCGAGCGCATGGACGGCATGCTCCAGAAGCTTGGTATCGAAGAGGGTGAGGCCATCGTCCATCCGTGGATCAACAAGGCGCTGGCGAAAGCACAGCAGAAGGTTGAAGCCCGGAACTTCGACATCCGCAAGCAGTTGCTGCAATACGACGATGTCATGAATGACCAGCGCAAGGTCATCTATGAACAGCGCAAGGATCTGATGCAGATCGAGGATGTGTCGGAGACCATCAAGTCGATGCGCGAGGAAGTTCTCGACGATCTGATAGCCCGCACCATCCCGGCCAAGGCCTTTGCCGAACAGTGGGATACCGACCTGCTGCACGAAGAAGCCATGCGCCTGTTCGGCCTCGACATTCCCGCTGCCGAATGGGCTGCCGAGGAAGGCATCGCCGATGAGGAAATCCGCGACCGCCTGCAGGTCATGATCGACGAGAAGATGGCCGCCAAGGTCGTCAATTACGGCGCCGACCTGATGCGGATGGCCGAAAAGAACCTGCTGCTGCAGATCCTCGACCAGTACTGGAAAGACCATCTGCTGCGCCTCGACCATCTGCGTCAGGGCATCGGATTGCGGGCCTTCGGTCAGAAGAACCCGCTCAACGAATACAAGCGCGAAGCCTTCGACATGTTCCAGGACATGCTCGGTCGCCTGCGTGAGGGCGTGACCCAACTGCTCAGCCATATCGAGATTCAGGTCAATGCGCCCGACCCTGTTCCCGCGCCGCAATCACCGCGCGAGATGCAGGCACAGCACCCCAGGACAGGTCAGTTCGGTGACGCCCAACCCGCCAGCGCGGACGCCCAGGCGCGTCAGTCCGCCCGAAACACGGCGGCGGCAGAAATCGACCCGAACGACCCTGCAACATGGGGCAAGGTCGCCCGCAACGCCGCCTGCCCGTGCGGTTCAGGCAAGAAGTACAAGCACTGCCACGGCAAGCTGGCTTAGGGTTTGCGGGGCGTCTGGATTGCTTCGCCGATGGCTCGCAATGACGAGACCATGAATCGATAAGCTGTTCCCGACCGCCGTCATTGCGAGGCGCGCAGCAACGAAGCAATCCAGAACGGCACCGCCGACACCGGCAGCGGTAGCCTTAGCCGGTCTAAACCAGCCCGGCGGTGCCGAGTGCGGCAAACTTTTCGCGCCGGTGGGCCTTCAGGGCCGCGCCGTCCATGCCGTTGAATTCCTTCAGGCTTTCGCCCGCCGCCTGACCGACGGACTGAACCGCCGCGGCGGGATCGCGCTGTGCGCCGCCAAGCGGCTCCTGAATGAAGCCATCGATCAGTTTCAGGGCGATGAGGTCCTGCGCGGTGATTTTCAGCGCCTCGGCCGCATCCTGCGCCTTTTCGCCATCGCGCCAGAGGATCGAGGCACAGCCTTCGGGCGAGATCACCGAATAGACCGCGTGTTCGAGCATCAGCACGGTGTTGGCCGTAGCGATCGCAATCGCACCGCCCGAGCCGCCTTCCCCGATAATCACCGACACAAACGGCACGGTCAGCGACAGGCAGGACTGGATGGAACGGGCGATGGCTTCAGACTGTCCGCGCTCTTCGGCCCCCACACCGGGATACGCGCCTGACGTATCGACAAAGGACAGCAGCGGCAGATCGAACCGGTTGGCCAGATCCATCACCCGCTGGGCCTTGCGATAACCTTCGGGGCGCGCCATGCCGAAATTATGGGCGATCCGGCTTTCGGTATCCTTGCCCTTTTCATGACCGAGCACGGCAACGGCGCGGCCCTGAAACCGTCCCAGCCCCGCGACCAGGGCTGCATCCTCGGCATAGAGACGATCGCCGGCCAGCGGCACGAAATCCTCGATCAGCGCCGAGACGTAATCCCCGCATTTGGGACGACCGGGATGGCGGGCCACCTGCACCTTTTGCCAGGCGGTCAGGCGGCCATAGGTCTGGCGCAGCTGGCGCTCGACCTTTTCCTCCAGCTTGCCCACCTCATCGGCGATGTTGATCTGGCCGTCCGACAGATGGCGCAGTTCCGCGATCTTGCCTTCGAGGTCGGCGATGGGTTTTTCGAAATCCAGAAAGTGTCGCATAAGCCGTTATCTAAACCGTTTTGCGCCGGTGTTGAAGTCTCGACAGGCTAACCTGCCTGATGCCGGGCCAGCGGGTGATGCTCGGTCACCAGCCGTCGCATCCGCTCATCGAGCACATGGGTGTAAATCTGCGTCGTCGAGATATCGGCATGTCCGAGCATCTGCTGGACGCTGCGCAAATCGGCGTCGTGGTGAAGCAGATGGGTCGCGAAGGCGTGGCGCAGGACATGGGGGCTGACCTTGCGCCGGTCGAGGCCGGCTTTTTCGGCGAGGTCCTTGAGCATCTGGAAAAACCGCTGGCGGCTGAGATGCTTGCCGCCCCGCCCGGGAAACAGATGGGGCGAGGTCGTCCCTTCCGGCAGGAAGGCCTCACGCACCGACAGATAGGCCCGCACGGCATCGCGGGACGGGCCGCTCAGCGGCACCATGCGTTCCTTGTTGCCCTTGCCGCGCACGATCAGGAATTCCGGATCGCGCTGCACGGCGGCCAGCGGCAATCCAACAAGTTCGCTGACCCGCATCCCCGTCGCGTAGCACAGCTCCACCATGGCACAGAGGCGCAACCCGTCTGCACTCTTGCTCTGTTCGGCAACCCGCAGGAGTTCGGCCACATCCCCTTCGGAGATGATCTTGGGCAGTGGCCGACCCTGACGCGGGCTTTCGAGGATTGCGTTGGGATCGTCCGCACGCAGCCCTTCGGCATAAAGAAAGCGATAGAACTGGCGCAGGGCGGATAGCCGGCGGGCGGCCGTACCGGCAGTCATACCCCGTCCATCGAGATGTTTGAGATAGCCCCGCAGGTCTTCGGTGGCTGCACCATCGAGAACGCCCCGTGCGGAGTCCGTTTTCCCGCCAGCCAGATAGACCGCGACATCTTCCAGATCGCGCCGATAGGCCGAAAGGGTATTGGCAGAAACGCCGCGTTCGGCCACCAGAAGTTCAAGAAAAGCATCAAAATACCGGCTTACCATAGCCGCCGGGACGGGCGTGCGCTTCCGGATCACGGCTGTTCCAGGGCAACGACATCCCCCATCATGGCCTCGCGTGCAATCGCCTGCGCGACATCTGCCATCCCGACCTTGTTCAATGCGCGGATCGCGGCGACCACGACGCTGTCATGGGGCGCATCGCCGGAACGGCCGAGCGCGTGGAGGGCGTAAAGCACCGTTTCGGCCTTGCGGCCATTTTCGGCAGCGCGTGCCAGCCCGTCCAGCACCGCCATATCGGGCATCCGCACGGTTTGCCCGGATTGCAGCGGCACCTCACGCCACTGGGCATCATCAACCGAATCCCCGAGCGCAGTGAGTATGCCAAGCACGCTGCCCGCATCCATCGCGGTGGGGCCGGCATTCGCCAGATCAATCCAGCGATCCAGCCGTGCCGCGTTCCAGGGCACCGGACCGCGCGGCGCTGCAGATTCGGTGTTCTGGCCCGCAGTCAGGGAAAAGCCCGCGGACTGGGCCCGGCCGATTGCCCGCATGGGCGGCCACAGCGCGGCCTCGGAACGCGAAAGCTCGGGCACGATCGGTGCCTGACGCGAGACCTGCTGATACCATTCAAGGGCTTGCTGGTTCTGGCCCGCCAGAAGTGTTGTTTGTGTGGCCACGCCCGAGAGCCAGCCGAAATCCGGGGTTACGGGCACGTCGCGCAGCAGGTCTGCTGTCGTCAACGCCACGATATCGAAGCCGCCGATTTCGGCGCCTCGTGTCCAGGCTTCCCAAAGCGCCTCGGATCGGGAAACCGGCGCATCACGCCCGGCTGCCGCCAGATAGAGATAAGCCAGCAGGCGGTTTTCACTGACCGTATCGGGTGCGGTCAGGGCGGCAGCCATCTCTGCCTCGCTGACCTGCAAATCCCGATAGAGGGCCGTCACATCCGCCCCGCTCAGAACCCCCAGGCGCAATGCGCGGTGCGCGGCAGCCAGTCGCAGATCAGGATCACCCGCCGCAGCCGTCACGAGGGCGGGCAACAAACCCGGTGCGATGATGTCAGCCACACCCTCCGGCAGTTGGGTGTTTGCGGCCAACCACAGCAAGGATGTCATCACATCGACGGGCGCGGTCACGTCGGAGAGATCGACCTTGATCGTTTCGCTGCCGGCAACCTGAAGCGCGGCATCGGCGAATGCCGGATCCACCGCCAGCCCCTGTTCACGAAGCAGGTCGAGCCCCAGCGCCGCCTGACCCGGATCACCATCGGCGACCTGACAGACAATCAACGCCTGTTGCCAGAAGGCCGTCGCATACCCCCCCTTGTAGTCACGCACCTGCGCGCAGCCGTTGACGAAGTCTCCAGTGCTGAAATGCGCCCGCACGGCACCCGCTGCCAGATGATCGGGAACCTGGTTTGCATTGACCGCATTTGCCAGACGAAGTGCGCTTGCCGGGGCACCAATGGCCGCCAGCTTTTCGATCCGGGGGGCCAGCATCTCTTGCCCGTCGGCCGTCGTGCGGGGCGGCCTTGCGGCTGTCGAAAGAACCCGCCGGGCCAGCACATAGGCTTCCCGCAGGGGATAGGATTCAGGCAACTCCTGGAGAAGACGCACCGCATCGACGCGGCGGCTGCCCTCCCACATGTCATTGCCGAGACCACCGCTTTCATCGCCCAGAACCCCCAGCGCATCTTCGCCAAGGTTACCAAGTCCCTCGACCACGATCCCTCCCGGCTGGGTTTGGGACGTGCCGGCACGATCCGTTGTTCGTTCGCTCGCCGGCGCAAGAGGTGTCAGGCGGATCGGGCCGGATTGCTGGGCCAGGGCCGGTTGTGACATCGCCACCGCCGCAACTCCGGCCATCAGCAGAACCAGCGGGCGCGCACGCAGCATGGCGGCGTTAGCGCGGGAAACGATCATTCGGGATCGTTTTCTCCACCTGCTCGGTGGGGGCCGGGATATCCCAGGTGGCCAGAAAGACCCCGCCCGCGATGATCCCAATGACCAGAATTGCTGCTACAAACTTGAACAATTGAACCTCCGCACCACATCGTGCCTCGTCAGGGGAAAATCTCAGCCCTCGCGGGACCTTGCCCGAACGCCTATTATGGCGGCAGAACAATGGCGATTTCGCGACGAGTCGGTCCCGCAACAGGATGACGTTAAGATAGCAGGATATGGTCGATTCTGAGCAACCCGAACCACTGCAGGTTCAAGACAACATCGAAGCCGGAACGCCGCGCTACGACAAGTCGATCGT
>JAURLR010000201.1 GCA_030831135.1 Alphaproteobacteria bacterium | reverse complement strand
GAGCTGTTCTTTGCCTGGAAGGCAATCTGCTATTATCAGGTCCAGTTCGAGGACTACCTGCCGCGCCTGAAAACATTCTTTGCCTGGCTGGGAGATGACAAGGCGCCGATCCCGATCGACTGGGTGCGGCTGATTCCCGAAGATCGCGACCGCGTGGAGTATTCGCTTCTCGGCTTGCGCGACAAGGTGCGCGACACCTATCGTAGCATCAAGGTCGTGCTGGACAATTACGAGCAGAGCTATCGCAGCTTTATCGAGCTGAACCAGCCTCGGGCGTTCAAGGATTTTCTGTCCCACGCCGATGACGATTACACCAATCTCGCCACCTGTCTGAGCGCCAATATCCACGCGCTCGAAATGTGGACGCGGATGATGTCACGTCACGGCAAGCGGCTGCGCTACGAACAGTTCAACGAAATGGTCGATACGCTGTCGATCCTCTACGACATGCGCCGCCCCAGCAGTTCCAATCTGCGCCAGGCGAGCTGAAGACGCCGGTCAGTCAGCCCAGATTGCGGTGCCGAGGCCGTGCTCGGTAAAGATCTCGATCAGCAGGGAATGGGCGGCCCGACCGTCCATGATGACAGCGGCGTCGACGCCACCTTCGACGGCCTCGATGCAGGTCTCGATTTTCGGGATCATGCCCCCTGTTGCCGTCCCGTCCTCGATCAGCATTCGCGCCTGTTCAACCCCGATATCCTGAATCAACTCGCCGGACTTGTCCTGTACGCCTGTCACATCGGTCAGCATGAGGAGCCGGGCAGCGCCGACGGCCGCGGCGATGGCACCGGCAGCTGTATCGGCGTTCACGTTGTAGGTCGCGCCGTCCTCGCCGATCCCGATGGGGGCGATGACGGGAATGATGTCAGCCTTCGTCAGGCTTTCCAGCAGCTCCGGGTCAACATGTGAAGGGTCGCCGACGAACCCGAGATCGAGAATTTTCTCGATATTGGAATCGGTCTCCCGCCGGGTGCGGCGCAACTTGCGCACGGACATGAGATTGCCATCCTTGCCCGAAAGACCGACAGCCCGGCCCCCTGCTGCATTGATGGCGGACACGATCTGCTTGTTGATGGAGCCCGACAGAACCATTTCGACGATCTCAACCGTCTCGGCATCCGTGACGCGCAAGCCGTCGATGAATTCACTCTTGATCTTGAGGCGTTCGAGCATGGCGCCGATCTGCGGTCCGCCACCATGGACGATGATGGGGTCGATCCCGACCTGCCTCAGAAGCACCACATCGCGGGCAAAGGATTCGGCCAGCTTGGCGTCTCCCATGGCGTGTCCACCATACTTGATGACGAAACGCTGCCCGTTGAACTGGCGCATATAGGGGAGGGCTTCAGCCAGAACCCCCGCTTTGGCGAGTAGTTCTTCGGTGGAAGGCGCGCTGTCTTGACCCATTGTCTGTTCCGTTCTTGGGGCGGGATGTGGGAATTGGCGGAAACTTAACCCAACCTAATGCGGGTTTGCCAGCGTGGCCAGGTCGGCCCGTAATGTGGTGATGCCCGAATTATTCCGGGCACTTGTCGTGATGAGCACAGGCAACGCGGCGGGATGGGACTTGAGTGCGGCTGCAACCTTGGCCGTGGTCGAGTCCTGCTCGGCAAGGGAGAGCTTGTCCATTTTGGTGAGAACCACGCGATAGACGACCGCTGACGTGTCCAGCATCGTCATCATTTCCTCGTCTCCCGCTTTCAAACCGTGCCGGGCATCAACCAGCAGGCAGAGCCGCTGCAGGTTCGGACGGCCGCGCAGATAACTGCGCAAGGTCTCGTTCCAGCGTGCGATCTCGGTTTTTGAAGCGCGCGCATAGCCATAGCCGGGCAGGTCGACGAGCATCAGCCGTCCCGCGAGATCAAAGAAATTGAGTTCTTTCGTACGGCCCGGCGTGTTGCTGGTCCGGGCCAGGGTTTTGCGGTTGGTCAGACTGTTCAGGAGGCTCGACTTGCCGACATTGGACCGTCCGGCGAAGGCAACTTCGGGCAGTGAGGGGGGCGGCAGACCATCGAGCGTCGCCACACCACGCACAAAGGTGCATTCCTGCGCGAAGAGCTGCCGCGCGCCCTCTATGGCGGCGTCGGTTGTTTCCCAGATGGCCGTTGTCATGAACCCGTCACTCTCGTGTTCGTCACTCGTTGGTCTTGCCGCCACCCAAAGATACACCCATGCGTCGCATGATGACGTATTGCTGGGTGATCGAAAGCAGGTTGTTCCAGGTCCAGTAGATCACCAGTCCGACCGGGAATTTGGCCAGGAAGAAGGTGAAGATGATCGGCATCAGCATGAAGATTTTTGCCTGAACCGGGTCAGCCGGTGCGGGATTGAGCTTCTGCTGCGCGAACATGGTCAGGCCCATAAGGATCGGCCAGATGCCAAGCGCCAGGAACGTAGGGGGGTCCCAGGGGATGGCCCCGAACAGGGTAAAGATGTTCAGCGGGTCAGGTGCCGAGAGGTCTCTCACCCAGCCATAGAAGGGGGCATGACGCATCTCGATCGAGATGAACAGAACTTTGTAGAGCGCAAAGAAAACCGGAATCTGGAGAATGATCGGCAGACAACCTGACACCGGATTGACCTTCTCACGCCGATACATCGCCATGAGTTCTTTCTGCATCGCGGGTTTGTCGTCTGCGAATTTCTCACGCAGCTCGGTCATTTTGGGCTGTAGGGCCTTCATCGCGCTCATGGCCCGATAGGACTTGTTGGCCAGCGGGAAGAAGAACAGCTTGATAATGACCGTCACGGCCAGAATCGCCAGACCGAAATTGCCCAGCCAGTTGGCGGCAAAAATGATCACGTTCAGCAGCGGTTTGGTCAGGAAGAAGAACCAGCCGAAATCGATCGACAGCTCGAACCGGTCGATCCCAAGATTGTCCCGGTATTCCTCCAGCGTCTTGAAGACCTTTGCGCCCGCGAACAGGCGATTGGTCCGCTCCAGGCTTTCGCCCGGTGCAAGCGGTGTTGCAGTGCCGCGATAATCCGTCTGGTAGAGTTTCGCGCCGGTGCTGGTCGTGTCGAAAAGAAAACGCGCGTCGAGTTGCTCGTCCTGATCTGGCACCAGAGCTGTCAGCCAGTAGGTGTCGGTGAAGCCGAGCCAGCCGCCTTTTGATTCAAAGGTTTCCGGACGCGCCGGTTCATCTTCCAGATCGTCATAGTCGATCTCGTGCAACTGGTCGTCAAGAACCCCGATGGGCCCCTCATGCAGGATGAAAAATCCACGTGTTTCGGGTGTGTTGACCCGGGTCACCCGGCCAAACGGACTGACATTGACCGGCGCGGTGCCGATATTCTCGATCTTGTCGTTGATCGTGAACATATAGCGTTCATCGACGGCGATGGTCCGGGTGAGTTGCAGGCCGTCATCCGTGCGTGCGGTCAGGACAATCGGATTTTCGGCTGTGAGCTTGCTCTGGTTCGACGCCCATTGGGTCTGGCCGCCACCGGTGACCGCGCCATTGCCGGTGAGCCAGCCGAATTCGGCGAAATACGGATTGTTCGAACCCCGCGGCGAAAGCAGCGTGATGTTCGGGCTGTTGGCTTCAACGCTCTGGCGATAATTCTGCAGGGTCAGGTCGTCAAAACGCCCGCCGATGAGATTGATCGAGCCGCGATAGGAGCGGGTCTCGACCTTGATGCGCTGGCCTGAATCTTCGGCGATGACCTCAGCCCGGTCACGCGGGCCGGTTGCCACTGGGGCTTGCTCGGCCTGTCCCGGGGCGGGCAGGGACGGGATGCCGATCGTGTCAGGGTCACGCCCTGCGGCAAGCTCCTGGCGTTCAAGTTCGGCCTGCGCCTGTTCCTGTTTGGGCTGCTCCACGAGCGTCTGCCAGCCCAGCAGAATGGCGAGCGACAACGCGATCGCGAGGATAAGGTTCTTCTGGTCCATCGCGCGTCAGGCCCCTGAATGCGACACGGACACAGCGTGTTCGTTGTCGAGTTGAGAATGGGAGTTATGGCCGCAAACCTCCGGCACCGGATCATATCCGGCTCCGCCCCATGGATTGCATGAGACAAGGCGTCGCGCCATCAGCCAGCCGCCTTTGAGCGGCCCATGCTTTGACAGCGCGGTCATTGCGTAGTGCGAACAACTGGGCTCATAGCGGCAACTGGTTCCGATCACCGGCGAAATGCACCATTGCCAGAACCAGATCGGGAGCTTGAGAAAAAGGACAAGGGTCCGGGAGAGAAGGGTCATTCTGCGTCGCTTTCTTGATCTGGTAGGAACGCGTCGCATTTTTTGAGCGCGACCTCAAGGTCGGAAACCAGTTTGTCGAAAGGACGTGTGGCGGTTGCGGCGCGAACGATCACCACATAATCGCAATCATCGCGCGCAGCTCCGGTCATAACCTGTCTCACAGCTGCGCGCAGACGTCGCCGTGAGCGGTTTCGTACGACCGCGTTCCCGACCTTTCGTGTGGCGGTGAAGCCGACCCGTATATCGCCGGGATCGACAAGTGAGTCGTCGGGACGCGGCGCCACCTGCAACACCAGTCCGGGCGCTGCCCAGCGGCGTTTCAGCCCGGCAATCCGCAGAAAATCGGACCTTTTGGGCAGGCGCACGATTGCCGAGGCATTCCCATACCCCGCACGCGGCGTCGTTTCCAGCGCCGTCGTTTCCATGATCTTTCAATCCCGATGATCGTGCCGTCGTGGAAAAATCCACGCGCGACGCCGTTCAGGCGCTGAGGGTTTTACGCCCGCGTGCGCGCCGACGTGCCAGAACTCTCCGTCCACCGACAGTTTTCATGCGGGAACGGAATCCATGGCGACGTTTGCGCACAAGATTGCTTGGTTGAAATGTCCGCTTCACGCGAATTCTCCATTGCCTTCAAGGGCTTTGCAATTAGGCGGGCGGTATACGAACTCAAGGCATGGAAGTCAACGCGCTTGGGGGCGGTTAATTCAAAACCTGTTCTCACGCATTGGTGAATGGTTCGATCATTCTTTTTGCCCCAAATAAGACCATAACAAGAAGGGGTGAAATTCACGATGGGCAATACCGAACTTCAGGATGAAACACCGGCACCGCGCCGCCCGGCTCTACTCAAACGGGCGCTGCCGCTGGTGGTCCTTGTGGCCGGACTCGGGGCATTCTTTGTCCTGGATCTGGATGTCTATTTTTCGCTCGAAGCCCTCAAGCAGAACCGTGAGTCCCTGCAGATGTTTGTTGCGGAGAACGGGTTTCTGGCGATCCTTGCCTTTGCCGGGCTGTACGCCGTGGTGGTGGCATTCTCCCTGCCCGGGGGTGCGATCATGACGCTCGCCGGCGGGTTCCTCTTCGGGACAATTGTCGGAGGCATGACCGTCGTGGTGGGCGCGACCATTGGCGCAACAGCACTGTTCCTGATCGCCCGAACGGCTTTGGGGGATGTGTTGCGGGCCAAGGCGGGTCCCTTTCTGACCAAGATGGAAGACGGTTTTCGCGAGAACGCCATGAGCTACCTTCTGGTGCTGCGTCTTGTGCCTCTGTTCCCGTTCTGGCTGGTCAATCTTGTTCCCGCTTTCCTGGGCGTACCCACGGGCACCTATGTCATCGGAACGTTTTTCGGAATCATTCCCGGCACCTTCGTCTTTGCTTCGGTGGGCAATGGTCTGGGGGCGCTGCTGGATGCGGGTCAGGATCCCAATCTGGGCATCATCTTCCAGCCGAACGTGCTGGGTCCGCTGATCGCGCTGGCGCTTCTCTCGCTGGTGCCTGTCGCCTACAAAAAGTATCAGGCGCGCAAGAACCTGTCCGCCTGAACTCCTCTTTCTCCGGGTTATCCTGTTTCTCTACTGCGTGGTGGTGCTGTCATGAGCGAAGTTCGTAATGTCGATATATGCGTGATCGGTGCCGGGTCCGGTGGTCTGTCCGTTGCGGCTGGTGCTGTCCAGATGGGTGCCAGCGTTGCGCTGTTCGAGCGTGGCAAGATGGGCGGTGACTGCCTCAATTATGGCTGCGTCCCGTCCAAGGCCCTGCTCGCGGCAGGCCATGCGGCCGCCCATTACGGCCATACCGCGCAATTCGGTGTCGACGGACGTTCGGCCAGTGTGGATTTTGCGGCGGTCAACGATCACGTCCATGGCGTGATCGGCGGGATTGCGCCCCATGACAGCGTGGAGCGCTTCACCGATCTCGGGGTTGCGGTCTATCAGGAGGGTGCTCGGTTTTCCGGGCCCCGCGAGGTGATTGGTGACAACGGCACGAAGATACGCGCCCGCCGGTTCGTGATCGCAACCGGTTCGTCTCCGGCCGTGCCGCCGATTCCCGGCCTCGGCAAGGTGCCTTTCCTGACCAATGAAACGATCTTCAACCAGCGCGAACTGCCCGCGCATCTGATTGTTGTCGGCGGCGGCCCGATCGGGCTTGAGATGGCCCAGGCCCATCGCCAACTTGGCGCGAAGGTCACGGTTCTCGAGGCGATGAAAATCATGGGCCCCGATGACCGCGAGCTGGTCGCTGTGGTCCGTGCCCGTCTGGAAGCCGAGGGCATCGCGATCCATGAGGGTGCAAAGGTTGTCTCCGTCAAATCCGCAGAGGGTGCAATCAGCGTTTCCTGCGAAAGCGATGGCAAGAACTTTGAGGTGACCGGCAGCCATATTCTGGTTGCGGCGGGGCGGGCGCCCAATCTCTCCAGCCTGGATCTTGATGCAGCGGGCATTGTGCATGACCGGCGCGGGATTGAAGTCGATGCCCGGTTGCGGACGACCAACAAGCGCGTCTTTGCGATCGGCGATGTTGCGGGGAAATACCAGTTCACCCATATCGCGGGTTATCACGCCGGCATCGTCATCAAGAACGCCCTGTTCCGTCTGCCGGCAAAGCTGAACTACGACGCCGTGCCATGGGTGACCTATACCGACCCCGAGCTTGCGAATGTCGGCCTGAGCGAGGCGGCGGCGCGCGAGCTCCATGGTGACGGTGTGAAGGTGGTCACGGCCTCTTTCGAAGAGAACGACCGCGCCCGCACCGAACGCCGCACCGATGGCTTTGTGAAGGTGGTGGTGGGCCGCAAGGGCCGGGTCCTTGGAGCCGGGATGGTCGGGGCCCATGCGGGGGAGCTGATTCAGCCCTGGATCCTCGCGATTTCCCAGAAGATGAAGATTGGGGCTGTGGCCCAGATGATTGTACCCTATCCGACCCGTGGAGAGATCAACAAGCGCGCAGCCGGGGCCTATTACACGCCGTCACTTTTCTCGGACCGGACGAAGAAAGTCGTGCGTCTGCTGGCAAAGTTGGGGTAGATCGACACGACTAACCGTTTCCCCGGTTTTCTGCTAAGTATCTGCGCGCCGTGATCCGGTCGCGCAAATTTTCCCTGCCGCCGTTTGCCCGTTCGCTTTCGGCAAGGCTGCTGGTTCTCACGATCGCCTTCGTCATGCTGGTGGAAGTCCTGATCTATGCGCCCTCGATTGCCAATTTCCGGGTCAACTGGCTGACCGATCAGGCGGATTCCGCGCATCTCGCGGTTCTCGCTCTCGAAGCCGCCCCTGACGAGTTGATCAGCGAAGACCTCAAGTCCCAACTTCTGGAGCGCGCGCAGGCCTATGCGGTTGTGCTCCAGCGCGCGGATCGTCGCATGCTGCTTTACGCTGTGCCGCCGCCGCCGGTGGATGTGACTGTCAACCTGACGGACCGGAACCTGTTTCATGAAATCGGTGCCGCTTTCGCGACCATGATGCGGTCGGGGGAACCGACCCTGCGGCTGATCAGCCCCACGGGCCATGATCCCGATCTGGAGGTCGAGGTGATCCTCAACGAAGCGCTGCTCCGCCGGGACATGATTTCCCATTCGCGCAACATCCTGCTGCTCTCGATCGTGATTTCCCTGATTACCGGCGCGCTGCTTTATCTCGCATTGCAGTGGCTCATGGTCCGGCCGATGCGGCGCATGACCGCGGACATCACCCGCTTCTCCCAGGACCCCAAGGACCTCTCGCGCGGTGTCAGCGAAACCCGGCGCGGTGACGAGATCGGCGTTGCACAATCGGTGCTTGCCGAGATGCAGCGGGATTTGCGCGGCGCCTTGCGGCAGCAGGAACATCTCGCGGCACTCGGATCGGCGGTCAGCAAGATCAACCACGATCTGCGCGGCATTCTCTCGACGGCTGTCTTGCTGTCGGATCGCCTGTCCGACGTCGATACCCCGGAGGTCAAACGGGTGGCAGCCCCGCTGATCCAGGCGATTGACCGTGCGATCAGCCTTTGCACCCAGACCCTCAACTACGCGCAGGATGAAGGCCCGGAACTGACCCGGGTTCGCTTCCGGTTGCGTGCGTTGCTCGACGAGGTGGCCTCCGATCTTGCCGTTCTGGAACAGGGGGCCGATCTTGCGCCCTGCGCCGGCCCGAAAATTCGCAACGATGTGTCGGCTGATGTGATCGTCGAAGCCGACCGCGATCAGGTTTACCGGGTCTTTGCCAATCTGGGACGGAACGCCTTCGAAGCAGGCGCGCGTCAGGTCACGATCCGGATGGTCGAAACTCTGGATCCCGGCATTGCGATCGAGACCGCCGATGACGGCCCCGGCCTTGCCCGTGCGGCGCGCGACGGCCTGTTCAAGCCGTTCAAGGGGTCTGCCCGAAAGGGCGGCACAGGTCTGGGGCTGGTGATCGCCCGCGATGTCATGCGCGCCCATGGCGGCGAACTCGTTCTCGCGCGTACGGGTGATGATGGTACAGTCTTCCGCCTGACATTCCCGACCGTGGACTAGCTGTCTTCTGAGGTTTCGTCAGTCCCGGAATCTTGCTCTGTTATCTGGCGTGGGGATGAAGCAGATTTCACGCTTGCCGAACAAACGGTACCGGTTTCGCGCAATCTTCAGATAGACCCAGTCGCGTATCGGCAGCGGAATGATCCGGAACACGAGCAGAATGTGCCACCCCTTCGAGAGCTGGCCGATGATCCGAAAAATCGCATCGCTCTCGAAATAGGCGGTGCCGTTTTCGATGAATACGATGCTTTCGGGCGAGATCGTATCCAGCCCGAGTTGTGTCAGGATGTTCTGGCCCGTGTCCGACTGGACGGTCGTCAGCGTGATTTTGCGTTCATGGTCGTAGCGCAGGACGAAGCGCGCCCAGCCGCTGCACAATCGGCAGATGCCGTCGAAAACGAGAAGGCGCTCATCAGGGTTGAGCTTGAACGAACAGGGTTTCGGTTTCATCGTCGACCAGTCTGCCGATCCGGTTGCGATGTGTCGATGATGCCGGATTTTCGATTTCGGTGCTCAAATCGGCGTGAACACGGGTTCCGTTTTCGCGCGCCATGACAACATTGAACACATGACATGTCTTTTCCGTTCTCATTCGTCCCTGATCCGGGCTGGTTTTGCAGCATTGCTCGTCCTGTTTGCGATCCTTTCGACCGGGTCCATGGCCGCCGCCGCACCCAAATCCGAGTTGTGGCCGCGCTGGGAGGCGCATGATCCCGCTTCCCGCGTTGTCGTGGACCACGCGGCCTGGTCGCGCTTGCTGGGGCTGTATGCCCGTCCGAACCCTGACGGCGTGACACGGTTCGGCTATGCCGGGCTGCAGCCGGGCGAACGCGCAACACTGGACACTTATCTTGAAGCCCTGTCGGCGACGCCGGTCAGCCGCCTCAACCGCGCCGCGCAATTCGCCTATTGGCTCAATTTCTACAATGCGCTGACCGTACAGGTGATTGTCGACCATTATCCGGTGGACTCGATCCGGGATATCAACATTTCGCCAGGCTTGTTCGCCTTCGGCCCGTGGGACAGGAAGCTGGTCACCGTGGAGGGCGAAGCCTTGTCGCTCAACGATATCGAGCACCGGATTTTGCGACCGATCTGGCGCGATCCGCGTATCCATTACGGCGTGAACTGTGCCTCGATCGGGTGCCCGAACCTGCTCACGACGGCATATACGGCGACCAATGCGGATCGCCTGCTGACCGAAAACGCGATCGCTTTCGTGAATCATCCCCGCGGGGCCAGCTTGCAGGATGGCCGGCTGACGG
>JAURLR010000200.1 GCA_030831135.1 Alphaproteobacteria bacterium | reverse complement strand
CGATCACCGTCGCCAGGTCGGGCGTGATCGAGTTCTCTGCCGCAACAATACTGAGTTGGGGCAGCCCCACCGCTGTCACCGCCATGATCAGGGGCAGGACGGGATTGGCCCGCAGCGTCGGCAGCAGCGGCCGGCGCATCCCTATACGGACACCAATAAACAGGAATATCGCGGCCAACCCCGTGATCGCCGCTGACGCGGTGATCGGCTCCAGGCCCTTGTCAGCAGACGCGATCCCGAGATTGCTCGACGCCCAGGCCAGAGAGAGCAGCAGCAGGATCACAATATTGGTTTTCATGACACGATAAGTCCCGGATCGAGACGCCAGTCACGACTGGCGCCCCGATCTGCGTTGGAAGCAAGCGATCCGGTCAGGAGATATCGCTGGCGTCGTGGCGTTCGGGAACCTGAAGCTCTTCGGGACCGGAAACCCTGTTGACCCGCCGTCCACGCTGCACGGCTGGCCGTTCCTCGATCTGTTCGGCCCACCGGACCACGTTCTTGTAGGACGCAACGTCCAGGAACTCGGCCGCTTCGTACTGGTTGTGCAGCACGAGATTCCCATACCAGGCATAAGTCGCAATATCGGAAATATTGTAATCGTCCCCGCACAGATATTGCCGGTCCGCGAGATTTCGCTCCAGAACGTCAAGCTGGCGCTTCACCTCCATGGCGAAGCGATCAATCGGGTATTCGAATTTCTCGGGGGCATAGTGATAGAAATGTCCGAACCCGCCGCCCAGATAGGGCGCACTGCCCATCTGCCAGAACAGCCAGGACATGCATTCGGCGCGCGCAGACGGATCTTTGGGAATGAAGGCATCGAACTTCTCTGCCAGATAGAACAGGATCGCACCCGACTCGAAAACGCGGGTCGGCGTCGGGGTTGAAACATCGAGCAGGGCCGGGATCTTCGAATTGGGGTTCACGTCGACAAACCCGCTTCCGAACTGGTCACCGTCACCGATACGGATCAGCCACGCGTCGTACTCGGCCTCTTTCTTGCCGAGCGCGAGCAACTCCTCGAACATGACCGTGACCTTCACGCCGTTGGGCGTCGCCAGGGAATAGAGCTGGTGCGGATGTTTCCCGACCGGCAGCTCTTTCTCATGGGTCGCACCCGCAATCGGCCGGTTCGTGCTGGCCCATTTGCCACCGGATTCCTTGTCCCATTCCCAGACTTTTGCCGGCGTGTATGTCGATGAATCGCTCATGGGTGTGACTTTCTCGATGTGGTCAAAGGGGTGCGGTGAAGCACAGGATATTTCGTGCGTGCATGAAACTCTATCTGGGACCCTGTTTAGATCAAAGCAACCCACGAAACCATGTAGATGCACTTGGGACGAGTCTGAAAAAGGGACACGGACCTATTCCGGACGGATCAAAATCTTGCCGTCGCGCGATTCGCGGGCGGCATGGGCGGCAGCGTCCTCGATATGTTCAAACCGGTACTCACCCGCGACAGCCATATGGAGCACACCGGCAGCCATCTGCTTGGCCAGTTCCCCATAGAGATCCTGAACAGCGGCCGGCGTGGCCTGCTGCAGCCACTGGGAAACCCAGAACCCGCGCAGAACAATGTTCCGGAAATGCAGATGGCCGCCGTAAATCTGGCACGGCTCCTTGCTCAACACGCCATAGTTCACCAGCGTTGCGCCGTTTGCCAGACATTGTGCCAGCGCATCAGTTGCCGGACCTGCGATTGCGTCGAGGCCGAGTTTAACAGGCGCCCCCGCCGTCGCAGCCTCGACTTCCTGCTTCAGTTTGGGCGATGGACCACCGGTATGCTCGATGACCACGGCACCCGGGATATCAAGAAGATGGGCGCCGGATTGCTTGCGCCGCACGATGTTCAGCGTGCGAATGC
Source organism: Alphaproteobacteria bacterium (assembly GCA_030831135.1). Taxonomy (GTDB): domain Bacteria; phylum Pseudomonadota; class Alphaproteobacteria; order UBA6615; family UBA6615; genus JABJAG01. The sequence continues at coordinate 1,396 of JAURLR010000200.1, read as the reverse complement.
CACGGCTTCCCGCCAATTGCGCAAAACAGGTCCCCACGGCTGAATTGCCGACATTCTGTATGGCCCAGTCACCCGGTTCCAGATCCACATAATCGCGCAGCATCAGGCCTGCTGTCGCGGGTCCCGAGCGCAGCATGGCCGCCTGCTGCAAGTCGATACCAGCAGGAATCGGAATCAGAGTGTCGGTTTTCCGGACAATCTTGCTTTGCCAGGTCGGCCCGGTGATCGGAACCACCAGGTCACCGACGCCAAGTCCAGACACCCCGTGACCGGTTTCCACGATGCGGCCCACACCCTCGCGCCCCATATCGCAGGGAAGCGCCGGAATTGTCCCGTATATCCCCTCTGTCAGCATGATGTCGGAGGGGTTGAGCGGCATGAAGAGCATCTCGATGGCGACCTCACCATCACCCGGGGGTTGCGGGTCCGGCGCGTCAACACATTCAAGAACCTCGGACGCGGCGCCGAAACGACTAAACTGTATCTTCTTCATCGCAGAATTTTCCGAACTGTTGGCAGGATCACGAGTCAGGACCGAGGATCGGACACATATACAGAAAACCCGCCACCTTGGAGAGAGAACGAGCAGGTAAATTCCGAAGACCTGATTGCGGGATCTGAAATCGCCGTCTGGGTTGGCCGTGCCAACAAGCGGCTTGAATTCCGGGTGCAAGGCCTTAGGTTCGTGTAGTCATCGACTCACGCATACGAACCCGGATTGGCCGGATTGATGTCAGGGGGAAAAGACAGATCATGCTGACGCTACTCTCCCCTGCAAAAAAGCTGGATATGACCCCCGCCGAAACGGGTGTGCCAGCCACGCAGCCGCGCCTGCTCGATGACATGACCGAGCTTGCGAGCGTCGCCAAAACCCAGACGGCCGAAGACCTCAAGCGCCTGATGCATATCAGCGACAATCTCTCGACCATGAATTTCGAGCGTTTCCAGGCCTTCAACCTCGACAACCGAAGCAATTCGGCCAAGCCGGCCGGGCTCGCCTTTGATGGCGATGTTTACTGGGGGCTGGAAGCCGCCAGCCTGTCCGAGGACGCGCTGCTTTATGCGCAGGATCATCTACGCATCCTGTCAGGTCTTTACGGTGTCTTGCGCCCGATGGACGCGATCCAGCCCTATCTGTCCTTCCCCCCTAAAACTGGGCCACTATTATTAGAGGCCGAAGGGGGATTTGATGGCTCGGAAACGTTATTCGGATGAGGACATACTCAAGCTGCTGCGTGAGGTTGAGGTGAAGCTATCGACTGGCAGTGACGTGCAGTCGGCCTGTCGTGGCGTGGGTATTAGTGATGCCACTTACTACAACTGGCGCAAGCGGTTTGGCGGGATGGGGAAGTCTCAACTGTCGGAACTTCGCGCTCTTGAGAAAGAGAATGTGCGG
>JAURLR010000199.1 GCA_030831135.1 Alphaproteobacteria bacterium | reverse complement strand
GTAGCTGTCAGGCGGTCTTGCGCAAGACCGCCTGAACTGCGCCGAGCCGGTCATCGGCAAAATTATCGCGTAAATTCGCAATCATGCCGGGGAAGTCTTCGCCCATGACATGGCGCAAGGTCGGCCCGGCCGGTATACGCGGCGGGCGGGCATCGTTGAGCCAGACCTGCGCAAATTCCGTTTCATCAATCCAGCTTTCAATCGTCCAGCCTGCTGCCGCGATGATGGCCTTCAGACGTTCCGCACTGACCATATGGCTCTGCCCTGCCTCACGCGCCCAAGGTACAGGATAGGTCAGCGGCGCCGGGTTGGGTCCCGCCACAATGTCATAGAGCGCGAGAACGCCTCCGGGGCCAACGACACGCGCAAGTTCGAGATAGAGCGCCGCCCGCGCGGCAATGTTCATCGCCACATGCTCGGTCCAGACCGCATCAAACCCGTCATCGGCAAACGGGAGATGGAGCGCATCTCCGGCGCAGAACCGTGTCTGGTCTGATCGGCCCATGCGTCCCGACAGGGCTGAGGCAATGCGTGCAAAATCTGGAGACAGGTCAATTCCTGTGACGTCCCAGCCCCGGCTTTCCACCAGAAGTCGTGCCGGACCGCCAAGACCCGATCCGACATCAAGGATTTTTGCGCCAGGCGCCAGTTCGATTCGCGCGGCCAGCCGCAATGTGGCTTTGGCGCCGCCAACATGGAACTGATCCAGGGCTGGCCCGATATCGCGTGCGGGATCATCAATCTCGGCAAGCAGCCGTTCGGCCAAGCCATCGGATTCATAGTGGCGGCGGATGGCCGGATCGCGTTTCGTATTCACGGGCGCTCGCGCACCACACGCGGGGTCGTCTCGGCGGCCTGCGCCGTGGCCACGATATCCTTGACCATCACCCCCATCGTCTCATCACGCGCGGTGTTGTAGGCGGTGATCAGATCGGCCAGCGGTTCGGTCCAGCGGGATTCTTCATCCTCATCCCGGTACGGTGTACCGGGACCAAAGCCGAGCGCGATGTAAAGATCTGCCACCGAAAACCCGTCCAGATCGCGCATGACCACCGGATCATCGGCTTCGGTACGCGCCAGCACACCGTGCTCCTCAAGACGTGAGAGCACGGTTCCCAGCCCCTCGCCGTCGCCCGAGGTCACATCGAGGAGCGTTTCCTCCGACACGGTTTCCCCGTCGCGGCCCGCCTGCAGCAATTTGCCGATCACCTGCAAGGCACGCAGCAAGGCACGCGCCGGCGTCAGCGGGCCGAACTCTTCGGCCCGGCGCGAGGCGAGCCACTCCGGGCGCGCGGCCGCGACGATGGCCCCGAACAGCACAACTGCCCAGACGAGGTACATCCAGATCAGGAACACCGGCAGGGCTGCGAGCGAGCCGTAAACACTCTCGAACGTACCCGCATGGGCGAGATAGAAGCCGAAGCCCGATTTCAGCAATTCGAACATGACCGCCGCAACGCCCGCCCCCAGAAGGGCATATCGCAACCCCACCCGGCGGTTGGGCAGGGCCAGATAAAGAATCGTGAACCCGGCCGTGGCAAAGAAGAACGGCAACAGCCGCAAGCCGGTTTCGCGTACAAAGCTCAGATCCATGCCGAGTGTCTGAAAGTTGTTCGCCGCAAACAGCGCGGTGCTGAAGGACAGACCCGCTCCCATCAGCAGCGGCCCGAGCGTCAGCGTGGTCCAATAGGCCAGCAGGCGCATCCCGAAGGGGCGCGATTTCTCGACCCGCCAGATCGCGTTGAAGGCGCTTTCGATGGTCGACAGCAACATGATCGCGGTCACGGCCAGCCACACCACACCCAGCACGGTCAGCTGGCTGGTGTTCGACACGAAGGTATCGACATAGTTCTCCAGCTCACCGCCGATATGTGGCGCGGCATAGGAGAGGACGATACTCAGCAGCCGCTCGGTCACACCATCAAAGACCGGGAACGCCATCATCACCGAGAATGCAATCGCGAAAAGCGGCACGATGGCGAGCAGCGAGGTGTAGCTCAGCGAGGCCGCCGCCACGAGGACACGATCATGGGAGAAACGGCGCACCACCGTGCGCACGAATTTCAGTTCGTCGCGTAGCGTATCGAGTCGGTTTTCGAACATATCCGCCTGTATTTGTCTGGGCCTAAGTCTTTCATATAAAACACGAAACGGACCTGCGCACGGATTTGTTCCGCCACCTTGCCGGAGTATCGGGTTGGTGTAGGATGCCGTTCATACAGGGACTTACTCGAGTGATGGGGAACGCATGAGTGCACAATCGCAACTGATGGCCGGAAAACGCGGTCTGATCATGGGCGTCGCCAATGATCGGTCAATCGCGTGGGGCATCGCGAAAATGGTCGCCGATCACGGTGCAGAGATCGCATTCACCTATCAGGGGGAAGCGCTGGAAAAGCGCGTGCGCCCGCTCGCCGAATCCGTGGGCAGCACACTGGTCCTGCCTTGCGACGTGACCGATGAAGCCAGCATGGATGCGCTGTTCGACACCATCGAGAAGGACTGGGGCAGCCTCGATTTCGTGGTCCACGCCATCGCCTATTCCGACAAGGAAGAGTTGAAGGGCAAGTATGTCGACACCTCGCGCGCGAATTTCCTGCGCTCGCTCGACATTTCCTGCTTTTCCTTCACCGATGTATGCGCACGCGCCAGCAAGCTCATGCCGAATGGCGGCAGTCTGGTGACCCTGACCTATTACGGCGCCGAACGCGTCATGCCGCACTACAACGTCATGGGCGTGGCCAAGGCCGCACTCGAAGCCAGCGTCCGCTATATGGCGGTCGATCTGGGCGGTCAGGGCATCCGCGTCAACGCGATCTCTGCCGGCCCGATCAAGACACTCGCGGCCAGCGGCATTGGCGACTTCCGCTACATCCTGAAATGGAACGAGCTCAACGCGCCCCTGAAGCGAAACGTGACCACCGAAGATGTCGGTGGGGCCGGCCTCTACCTGCTCAGCGATCTCGGTGCGGGCGTGACGGGCGAAACCCATCATGTCGACAGCGGCTATCACGTCGTTGGCATGGTTGCGGTGGACGAAGCCGCGGCCGTTGCCGATTTGCTCTCGGGCCTCCGGTCCGACGACAGCTAAACCAGAAGACCCAAGGGAGTTCGGCCATGGCCGGCAACAGCTTCGGCCAGATTTTCCGCTTTACCACCTGGGGCGAAAGCCACGGGCCGGCCATCGGCGTCGTCGTCGATGGCGTGCCGCCGCGCGTGCCGTTTTCCGAGGCCGACGCGCAGATATGGCTCGACCAGCGCCGCCCGGGCCAGTCGCGCTTCACGACCCAGCGTCAGGAGCCCGATCAGGTGAAAATCCTGTCCGGCGTGTTCGAGGGCCAGACCACGGGCGCACCGGTCTCGATGATGATCGAGAATGTCGATCAGCGCTCGAAGGATTACTCTGCGATCGCGCAGACCTATCGGCCCGGCCATGCCGACTACACCTATGATGCCAAATACGGCATCCGCGACTATCGCGGTGGCGGGCGCTCCTCGGCGCGTGAAACGGCCAGCCGCGTGGCGGCCGGTGGGCTTGCCCGCAAGGTGATCGCAACACTCGCGCCCGATATATCGATCCGCGGCGCTCTGGTGCAGATCGGCACCATGCCAATTGATCGCGCCAACTGGGACTGGTCGGTGACCGGCGACAACCCCTTCTGGTGTCCCGACGCGTCCATGGCTGCGAACTGGGAGACCTATCTCGACGATATCCGCAAGAGCGGGTCCTCGGTCGGCGCGGTGATCGAGATCGTGGCCGAAGGCGTGCCCGTCGGGCTGGGCGAGCCGATCTACGGCAAGATCGATTCCGATCTGGCCGCAGCCATGATGACCATCAACGCCGTCAAGGGCGTGGAAATCGGCAGCGGCATGGCGTCTGCTGCACTCACCGGCGAGGAAAACGCCGACGAGATGCGCATGGATGGCGGCAATGTCAGCTTTGGCTCCAACAATGCCGGGGGCGTGCTGGGTGGTATCACCACCGGGCAGGACCTGGTGGTGCGGTTTGCCGTGAAGCCGACCAGCTCGATCCTGACCCCGCGCGAATCCGTGACCAGCGCGGGCGCGAACACCGATGTCTCCACCAAGGGCCGCCACGACCCCTGCGTGGGCATCCGCGCCGTGCCCGTGGGCGAGGCCATGATGGCCTGCGTCATCGCCGACCACCTGCTGCGCCACCGCGCCCAGATCGGCGAGTTCGGCTCACAAGCGCCGTTCACGACGCGCGGGAAGACCGGAAGCTGAACTCTCCGCAGTAACCCGTCATGCCCGCACTTGTTGCGGGCATCCACGTCCCTCAGTCCCTCAACGGTCGGACGTGACACTTGGTCATGGCCGGAACAAGTCCGGCCATGACCAAGAAAAATTACAATCAGCTTTGCATGGAGTTGGCAGGAGGCCT
>JAURLR010000198.1 GCA_030831135.1 Alphaproteobacteria bacterium | reverse complement strand
TCGCCCAGCGTCAGGCCGCGCGCCTGCGCAGTCTGACGATTGTCGGCACGCCTATTCTGGGGCTGATCAACTCGGGCCCGGCCACAGAACTGGTTTCCGTGCCCCGTGATCTGACGCCCGAAGAAGCTGCACCGCTCTATCGCGGCAACCTCGAAAAACTGATGGTGCTGCATCCCGCCAGTGTCGACGACCTGGCCATGACCTTGCATATGGACAACATGGCCCAGGCCCGTCTGCGGTCACGCCGCATCGCGTGGACGCACCCGGTTGCCGCAGACCTGCCGGGCACATCCTGCGCGCTGAACTTCATTTTCGGGGCGGGCGATATAACCCTCGACCCCGGGATCGAGGGTATTCGCGCCCATGTGGCCGAACACCACCCGGATGCCGGCTTCGAGGTGATCCCCGATGCCGGTCACTGGGTCCAGTATGAGGCCGCCGATCGTTTCAACGCATCGCTCCGGGCGTGGCTTACGGGACAGAACGCGGCACGCTGATTGTTCAGCTGGCGCGGTGCAGGGCGTTTCGCCTCTGCGGGAGTGGCGATTGCCATAGATTTCCGTCATGCCCGCACTTGTTGCGGGCATCCACGTCCATCGCCCCCGCAGTGACCGAAGGTGGCCCGCTGACGTGGATGGCCGGATCAAGTCCGGCCATGACCGAAGGGAAAGGGCTCCGTCGGAAATAGCTTACCCCGCTTTTTTCTCGGGCAGCTTGGCTTCCTTCTCGATGGTCGGGCCTTCGGCTTTTACCCAGGCGCCATAACCGCCGCGCATATGGGCGACAGGAGCCAGGCCCATATCATTCACGGCTTTCGCGGCGAGCGCCGAGCGCAGTCCGCCCGCGCAGTAGAAGATGAACTTCTTGCCGGTCGTGAAGATATCCCGGTGGTAGGGGCTTTCCGGATCGACCCAGAATTCCAGCATGCCGCGGGGCACGTGCTGGGCGCCGGGAATCGTGCCGTCGCGCCAGAGTTCGCGGACATCGCGGATATCCACCAGGACAACATCCTCGTCATCCTTCACGGCCATGACCTGTTCGACGGTCATGGTTTCGATCTGCTCTTCGGCTTCGGCGCAAAGCTGCTTGATGCCCTTGGTAATCATGCTTTTCTCTTTCTTTCGTTTTGCGCGCCCGGTCCCGGGCGGCGCATCATTCCGGTTTCGGGGTGACTATACCAATTCTTTCGTTTTGGGACTCGAAACCATGGGGGGGAAATGTGCTATTGAGGTGCCAACGAGCGCGGTGCGGTCTCGCGCGCGCCCTCAAAACACAGATCAAGACCATTGGACGAGGACGACACTCATGACGGATATGATCCAGGCCGGAAACATTCAGGTCGCCGAAGAGCTTTACAACTTCATCAATGAAGAAGCCTTGCCGGGCACCGGTGTGGACCAGGATCATTTCTGGTCGTCCCTGGATGATCTGGTGAATGAACTCGGGCCGAAGAATGCCGCGCTCCTGACCAAGCGCGATGCGCTGCAGATGCGCATTGATGCCTGGCATCGTGAAAACAAGGACAAGGAATTCGATCCCGCCGCCTACAAGGCGTTCCTGAAGGAGATCGACTATCTGGTTCCCGAAGGACCCGATTTTCAGGTCGAAACTGCCAATGTGGACCCGGAAATCGGCGAGATCGCCGGGGCGCAGCTCGTCGTGCCGATCACCAATGCGCGTTACGCGCTCAACGCCGCAAATGCCCGCTGGGGCAGCCTCTATGATGCGCTCTATGGCACGGATGTGATCTCCGAAGATGGCGGCGCCGAGCTTGGTTCCGGCTACAACCCGGCCCGCGGCGCGAAGGTCATCGCCTATGCCCGTGATGTACTCGATTCCGCTGCGCCGCTGGCTTCCGGCTCCCACGCTGATGCGACTGGCTATACTGTCGATGGGGGAAAGCTGGCTGTTGCGACAGGTTCCGGCTCGACCGGTCTCGCGGACCCCGCACAATTCGTCGGCTATCGCGGCGATGCGGGCGCACCCTCGGCCATCCTGCTGGTCCATAACGGCCTGCACATGGAAATCGTGATTGATCGCAGCCATCCCATCGGCAAGGACGATGCGGCAGGCGTGGCCGATCTGGTCCTCGAAGCGGCGATGACCACGATCATGGACTACGAAGATTCCGTCGCCACGGTGGATGCCGAAGACAAGGTTGTTGCCTATTCCAACTGGCTGGGCCTGAACAAGGGCACGCTGACCGCGTCCTTCGACAAAGGTGGCAAGACCGTCACCCGCGCCATGGAGGGCGACCGGACCTACACTGCACCGGGTGGTGGTGAGATCACCCTGCACGGCCGCTCGCTGATGCTCGTGCGCAATGTCGGCCATCTGATGACCATCGGCATGGTGCTCGACCGCAATGGCAGCCCGGCCTATGAAGGTATCCTTGACGGGATGTTCTCGGCGCTGATCGCGATGCACGACCTGCAGGGCAAGGGCAAGTTTGCCAACAGCCGCGCGGGATCGGTTTATATCGTGAAGCCGAAGATGCACGGGCCCGAAGAGGTCGCCTTCTCTGACGAGCTGTTCGGCAAGATTGAGGATGCGCTCGGTCTTGAGCGCTACACCCTCAAGATGGGCATCATGGACGAGGAACGCCGCACCACGGTGAACCTCAAGGAATGCATCCGGGCGGCGAAGAACCGCGTGTTCTTCATCAATACCGGCTTCCTCGACCGGACCGGTGACGAGATGCACACCTCCATGGAAGCCGGCGCCATGATCCGCAAGGGTGACATGAAAGCCGCCCCGTGGATCCAGTCCTACGAAGACTGGAACGTGGATATCGGGCTGGAATGTGGCTTGCCGGGGCACGCCCAGATTGGCAAGGGCATGTGGGCCATGCCGGATCTGATGGCGCTCATGATGGAGCAGAAGATCGGCCACCCCAAGGCCGGTGCGAATACCGCCTGGGTGCCGTCACCGACAGCCGGAACGCTGCACGCGCTGCACTATCATCAGGTCGATGTGGCCGCCCGTCAGGCCGAGTTGAAGTCCCGTGGCCGCGCCGATCTCGACAACATCCTGACCATCCCCGTGACCGACCGCCCGAACTGGCCCGAAGCCGATATTCAGGCTGAGCTCGACAACAATGCCCAGGGTATTCTGGGTTATGTGGTGCGCTGGATCGATCAGGGTGTGGGCTGTTCCAAGGTGCCCGATATCAATGATGTCGGCCTGATGGAAGATCGCGCCACCCTGCGGATTTCCAGTCAGCACATCGCCAACTGGATGCATCACGGTATTGCCTCGCAGGAGCAGGTGATGGAGACCATGAAGCGGATGGCCGGTGTGGTTGACGAGCAGAACGCCGGTGACCCGCTGTATCGCCCGATGGCCAAGGATTTCGATGGCTCGATTGCCTTCCAGGCGGCCTGTGATCTGGTCTTCAAGGGCCTGGTCCAGCCGAACGGTTACACCGAGCCGATCCTGCACGCCCGCCGCCTTGAGGCGAAGGCGAAGTTCGGGGCGTAGTGCTACCCTATGTGCGGGCGGGTTAGAAACCCGCCCCTACCGGAACTGGTGTTCCGGACGATCAGGTTCACCAAGATTGTAGGGGCGGGTTTCTAACCCGCCCTTTTTCTTGGTCGGGTTTCATGGTCTCGCATTCGCTGAGGTATAGGCCGACACGCCGCGGGCGTTTTCATCGGTTTCCAGTGCGTGGGCGACCGGCGGGAAGGCGCGTTGGCCGCAATCCATGCGCGGGCAGGTCCGGCACGACACGCCGATGGGCACCACCCGTTCCGGGCGGTCGAGATCGATCCCGTCCGCATAGATCAGCTCCGACGCATCGCTCATTTCGCAGCCCAGCCCGATGGAGAGATAGCTGCGTGGCTGGCCGTAGCCGCCGCCGGCCTTGAGGACGGTGCGCGCGATGCAGAAGAAGCTCTTTCCATCCGGCATCTGGGAAATCTGGACATTGATGGTGCCGGGCTGGAGGAAGGCCGAATAGACATTCCAGCGCGGGCAAGCCCCGCCGTGGCGGGGGATGTGGATGCCCGATAGCGAAAACCGTTTGGAAATATTGCCGGCAATGTCCGAGCGCAG
>JAURLR010000197.1 GCA_030831135.1 Alphaproteobacteria bacterium | reverse complement strand
GTGGTCAGGGCGTCGATCTGTTCGGTCACCCGCATTGTCCCGATTTCAGCCGCCATGGCCGCGCCGATACGGCCGGCCACCATCAGGCCGGCCAGCACAGGGCCGAGCTCACGGGTGATGCCCCAGACGACCACATTGGCGATAGCGGCTTCCCCGGCAAACGCAAAGCCGCTGTAGCTTTGCAGGGCAAGCACCATGCCTGTGAAGATCGCAGTCAATCCCACCACCGGCAGCGAGTAATAGCCGATCTCGATCATCTGCCGCAGGATGATGCGCGGATAAAACGGCGGGGTGGCGCAGTGATACAGGCCGTTACCGGCAAAGACCGAAATCCGGCCGATTGTTGCAAAAACGGCGATTGTGCCGCGTCCGATTGCACGAAGAAGCCGCATGGTCAGACCTGCCCGCCCTTGTAGATGCGGTGCGACCGGTGCCCCAGGCGCGCCAGAACTTCATAACCGATTGTGCCGCTTGCGGTGGCGAGATCATCCGCCGAGATATGGGAGCCGATCAGTTCCACCGCCTGGCCCGGGCATGTCAGCGCTTCGGGAACCGCGCTCACATCAACGGTCAACAGGTCCATCGAGACCCGTCCGCACAGGGGAACGTCGTGACCGGCGATATGAACATGCATGGTGTCGCCTGTGTTACCTGCCGCCGCGCGTGGATACCCGTCGGCATATCCTGCGGCAATGGTTGCGATCCGCGCGGGTTTTGCAACGTGATGCGCGGCACCGTATCCAACGGTCATGGGGGTGTCAACGTCGCGGACCTGCAGGATTATTGCTTGCATTTCAATCACTTGATGCATGGGATTGGGGCGCTGGAGACTCGGTGCCAAGCCATAGAGAGCAGCGCCGGGGCGAACAAGATCAAAGTGGAATTCGGGTCCCAGAAACACCCCGGGCGAGTTGGCCAGGCTCGCCCGTAGCGGTCCTGTCTGGACTTCAACTCGGTGCCGTATTGCGATGAAACGCGCCAGCTGTGCGGCATTCATGGGGTGATCGGGTGTGTCACCACAGGCCAGATGGCTCATGATCGTTGAAAGCGTGACACCGCGCAGGCGTTCGGGGTCTGCAAGCAGCGCTGCCAATTCGGTTTCACCCAGCCCAAGCCGGTTCATGCCGGTATCCACATGCAGCCAGGCCGGGATATCAAACGCGTGGGCGCCGATGCCGTCTTGCCAGGCCGTGATCTGCTCCAGGCTGTTGAGCACCGGGCAAAGCCTTGACGCCACGAATATCTCTGTCTGGCCGCGCATGGGGCCGTTCAGCACGATGATCTGGGCCTCGGGCAGGATGCTGCGCAGTTCTGCGCCCTCGCCGGGGGTGGCAACGAAGAAGGCATGGCAGCCGGACTGGAACAGGGCCCGTGTGACCGGTGCCAGCCCCAGACCATAGGCATCCGCCTTGACCGAGGCCCCGACTTCGGCGCGGGGGCAGGTGGTCTGGATCAGTCGAAAATTTTCCACAATCGCGTCGAGATCCACCACGAGCGTTGCCCCGGCATCGCCGGGGATATGGATATCGGACGCGGCCAAAGCGCTAGAACCGTTCCTCGGGCAGGTAGGTGTCGGCCTGCAGGTCCGAGAACTGGGTGAAATCGCCGTTGAACTGGAGGGTCACGGTCCCGATAGGGCCATGGCGCTGTTTGGCGACAATCACTTCGGCCTTGTTGCGACACTGCTCGAGCAACTCGTTGAAGCGGGTTTCACGCTCCAGATAGGTGTCCTGCTTTTCGTTGTCGCGTGGCGTGGGGCGCTCGCGCTCCTTGTAGTATTCCTCGCGATAGATGAACGAGACGACGTCGGCGTCCTGCTCGATCGATCCCGATTCGCGAAGGTCGGAAAGTTGCGGGCGTTTGTCCTCGCGCTGCTCGACCGCACGGGACAGCTGGCTGAGCGCGATCACGGGAACATTCAATTCCTTGGCGAGCGCCTTCAGCCCCCGAGTGATCTGGGAGACTTCCTGCACGCGGTTTTCGCCCCGGCTGTTGGCCGGCGGGTTCACGAGCTGCAGGTAATCGATGATGATCAGGCTCAGGCCGTGCTGCCGTTTGAGCCGCCGGGAACGGGTGCGAATCTGCGAGATCGTCAGGGCCGGGGTGTCATCAATGAAGAGTTTCAGGCCATGCAGGGCCTGCGCCACGGCAAAGACCCGGTTGTATTCTTCCTCACGGACGTCACCACGCCGGATTGCATCCGAGCGCACATGGGCCTGTTCTGACAGGATACGTGTGGCCAGCTGTTCGGCCGACATTTCCAGCGAGAAAAAAGCGACACTCTCGCTCTGCTCGATATCCGTGCCATCGGGGCCTTCCACCAGTTTCTTGGAGGAGGCAGCGTTGTAGGCAATGTTTGTCGCGAACGCGGTTTTGCCCATCGAAGGCCGCCCGGCGATGATCACAAGATCGGATTCGTGCAGGCCGCCGAGCAGCTTGTCGACATCGGTGAAGCCCGTCGGCACGCCCACAAGTTCGCCATCGCGCTTGTAGGCGGCGGCGGCCATGTCAATGGCACCGGTGACCGCGCTCTTGAAGTCGCGGAAACCGGTTTCGGCCGAGCCCTGTTCGGCAAGCTGGAAGAGCATTTCCTCGGCGCGTTCGATCTGCTGGGGGGCCGGAGAGTCGAGTTCATACTCATAGGCCGCATTGACGACCTGATCCCCGATTTCGATCAGCTCGCGGCGCAAGAAGCAGTCATAGACTTCCTTGCCCAGATCGCCAGCGTTCTGGATCGTGATGACCGAATTGGCAAGTTCGGCGATATAGCCCTGACCGCCGATCGCCTTCAGGTCCTCGTCATCCTTGAAATAATTCTTCAAGGTCACCGGGTCGGCAATCTGGCCGCGCTCGATCAGATGGGCGCAGGCTTCATAGACGCGGGCATGGGCCGGGTCTGCGAAATGTTCGGCAAACAGGAATTCCTGCACACGCTCAAAGGATCGGTTGTTGACTAAAATCGCGCCCAAGAGCGCCATTTCGGCTTCAAAATTATGGGGTGGCGAACGGAATCCCGGCCCATCTCCATCCCCGTGCAGGGGCGTGACGTTCGCCGGTGAGTTTGCCATGTGGTCAGTCATATCGCTTGTGCTCATGGGCGCACCCTAGAGGCTATGCGCCGCAAAGAGTTTAGCCGTCGTCGGTGAGTCTGTTGAAACATGGGGGTAAGCCCGATTTATTTCCCCTTGCATGGCAGGAATTCCGCGTGACCAGATCGCTGGACACCACCGTTTCCTATTCTTGTGCAGGACTATATTGTCAGAAATCAGGCGTCTAACTCCAGGGGAACACAATATGCGCGCAGCTTGGTATGAAAAATTCGGTCCAGCCAGGGACGTCCTGAAAATCGGTGAAATCGATACGCCGAGCGCCTCTGACGGGCAGGTCCTTGTGCGGGTTCACGCTTCGGGCATCAATCCGCTCGATGTGAAGGGTCGTGACGGCGGGCGTTGGCCCATGCGGGACGACCGCATGATCCCCCATTTTGACGGTGCGGGCGTTATCGAAGCTGTGGGTGCAGGTGTCGATCCCGGGCGTGTCGGGGCGCGGGTCTGGCTCTTTGAGGGCAATCTCGGTCGGGCCGAGGGGACAGCCGCCGAGTTTCTCGCAGTGGATTCCACGCGCGCCAACCCGTTGCCCGAGTCCCAGAGTTTTGCCGAGGGGGCCTGTCTGGGTATTCCGGCGATGACCGCCCATGCGGCGGTGTATCGGGATGGCCCGGTGGACGGCCAGACAATCCTGGTGACCGGTGCGGCAGGTGCGGTGGGAAACTATGCCGTTCAGATGGCCCGCAATGGTGGCGCCACGGTGATCGGGACGGTCAGTTCGGACGAGAAGGCGGCAAGGGCCCGCGAAGACGGGGCTGCCCATGCGATCAACTACAAGACCGAAGACGTCGCCGAACGGGTTCTTGAGATCACGGGCGGCAAGGGTGTGGACCGTGTTGTCGAGGTTGAACTGGGCGGCAATATGGGGATCACGGCCAAAATCCTCAAAACCGGTGCCGTGATTGCAGCCTACGCATCGATGGCGTCCCCGGTGGTGCCGTTTCCGTTCTATCCGGTCCTGATGAAGTCACCCACACTGCACATCATCGGCTGCTTCACGATGCCCGAAGCCTTCAAGCAGCAGAGCGTGGCCGATATCTCCCGCTGGATGGCCGAAGGTCGCCTGACCAATCGGGTCGCTGCCGAATATTCGCTCGACGACATCGCAACCGCCCATGAGACGGTGGAAGCAGGACGTCAGGTTGGATCGGTGGTGGTGATCATCGACTGACCACGAACAGGCATTGTCTGTTGATCCGGTTGGTGAAGATCATGCTTTAGGCCCGTTTTGCGGCCTGCACCTGAGTTTCCAGCATTTGCAGGAAGTTCGAGCGGTCCGCTTTCGAAAAGGCACGCGGGCCGCCGGTGACTTCCCCTGCAGAGCGAAGATCGGTCATCAGGTCCCGGGTGGCCAGTGTCATGCCGATGGAATCCTTGTCGAGGAGTTTGCCGTTGGGGCGAAGCGCGCGTGCGTCCTTCTTGATGCAACGATCCGCGAGCGGGATGTCTTGGGTGACCACGATATCGCCCGGTCCGATACGGTCGGCAATCCAGTCATCGGCCACATCGGCCCCGTCGCTGACGACGGTCTGGGTCACCAGCGGATGGCCGTGAAAGCCGAACATGCCGCTGTTGCTGACAAGCTGGACATGGATCTGGTGTCGTTCGGCAACGCGGACGATTTCGTCCTTCACCGGGCAGGCGTCGGCATCAACGTAAATCTGGGTCAACGGGATCTCCGCACCGTAATGAACGGTGCCGTCTTGGGTTATTCGGCGGCCTTGCTGGCGCCTACAGAAACGCCTTGTTCCCAGTCGCGAATATAGTCTCGCGTCAGGGGGACAGCATCCTGCCGCTTTGCGATCTGGATCTGGAAGACCATCTGGCCCATCCGGCGAAATGAAATTTCGCATCCGATCAGATAGAACTCCCACATCCGGCAGAAGCGCTCATCGTAAAGTTCCAGCGCCTTTTCCCGCTGGGCCATGAAGCGGTCGTACCAGTGACGCAGGGTGTCTGCATAGTGCAGGCGCAGAATCTCGATATCCGTCACCCAAAGCCCCGCCTTTTCGATGGCAGCAAGGGTTTCGGACAGCGCGGGGGTATAGCCGCCGGGGAAAATATACTTGCGCAGCCAGGGGTTCGAGACACCCGGCGGTTCCATGCGTCCGATCGAATGTAGCAGAAAGACCCCGTCATCTTTGAGGAGATCGCGCGCCTTCTCGAAGTACTCGAGATAGTGCACCGCGCCGACATGCTCGAACATGCCCACCGAGACGATACGGTCATAGGCTGTGGTTTCGTCTCGGTAATCCTGCAGCTTGAAGCGGACCCGGTCGGACAGACCCAGATCGGCCGCGCGCTTCTCGCTGACCTTATGCTGCTGGGTGGAAAGGGTAACGCCGGTGACATCAGCCCCGGTTTCCTGTGCCAGGTAGAGCCCCATGCCGCCCCAGCCCGAACCAATGTCGAGAACCTTCAGGCTCGGTTCGTTGAGCAGGAGCTTGGCCGCAATATGCCGTTTCTTGTCCATCTGGGCGCGATCGAGGTCATCGTGTGAGCCGTCGAAATAGGCGCAGGAATACTGCCGGTCACTGTCGAGAAACAGATCATAGAGATCATCGGACAGGTCATAATGATGGGCGACGTTCTTCTGTGCCTTGCCGACCGGATTGTATTGCTGAAGGTATCGGAACGTGCGGCTCAGACTGGCCGAAAAATCAGAGAACCAGTGCCGTTCGAAGATTTCGATGTTGCGCCCGATCAGATCGATCAGGTCAAACAGCGTGCCTTCCTCGATCGTCAGCGTGCCGTCCATATAGGCTTCACCGGCCGCCAGACGCGGATTGATCAGCAGCCGCCGCTCTGTGGCACGGTCATGCAGGCGAATGGCGACACGCGGTGCGGCACCATTTCCGAAATTGTAAGCTCTGCCGCGAGAGTTGATCAGGGTGAAATCACCCTGATCTATCACCGCGCCGAGAAATCGTGCCAAAAGCATCGCTTCCCCCGTATTGCCAAAACATTACGACGCCGGGGGAAAAGCTAGCAAATATTGCCGATAAGACAAAACAGGGATTTAAATCCGGGCTTGCGCCCGGATCCGGACTAGGCTTTGGCTTCGTCGCTGCTTTCGGCGGCCTCTTCGGCAACTTGCTCGGCGACGTCTTCCTCGACGAAATCTTCGACGGCGGCAGCTTCCGCACCCTTGTCGTCAGCCATGCCGAGGGCCTCTTCGGCGAGCGCAACCGCAACTTCGGCGGCTTCGGCTTCCTCGGAGATCTCCGTGATGGACTGGCCGTGCTCACGCTGGGTCAGTGCTTCATCTTCAGTGCGGGCAACGTTCACGCTGATCTCGACCTGAACTTCGGGATGCAACGAGATGCGCACCGCGTGAAGACCAAGTTCCTTGATCGGGCGATCCAGCATGACCTGGCCACGGGATACCGTGACACCGGCTGTGGTCACCGAGTCTGCGAGATCACGACCGCTGACCGAGCCGTAGAGCTGGCCATTGTCACCAGCCTGACGGATCAGGGTGATATCCAGTTCGCCGAGCTTGCCGGCCACGGCTTCGGCGTCCTTGCGACGCTCGAGGTTTTCAGCTTCAAGCTGAGCCCGCCGGGATTCGAAATGGCTCTTGTTGTCCTGGCTTGCGCGCAGGGCCTTTTTCTGCGGCAGCAGAAAATTGCGGGCATAGCCCGGCTTCACGGTGACCACGTCACCCATCTGGCCGAGTTTTTCGATACGTTCGAGAAGAATTACTTCCATGTCACACCTCCTGGCCGGTCGGATCGAATCCGATGCGCCGGCGAAGATCGAGGGTTTGGTCCGCCACACCAATCAGCGCAACAACTGCGATGAGGGGCGGGAAGACGATCATAAAGCCGTAAAACACGGCAATAACTACGAAAAATATTGGCGTCCGTCGTGCGATTGCGTGAAAGCTTCCCGCTCCGGCAAGGAATACGGGAACGAGCAGCGCAATGGCCGCATTCTGGCCGAGATAAGCCAGATTGCCATGATCCAGTAGCGCAAAAGCGACTGCAAGTCCGAATGCTGCCGGAATCCAGAGCGGAACCTGCAGTTCTTCCATGCGCGGCAATGGCCGTTGCAATGCGCCCCAAAAGCGAAGCAAGGCAAGTGCGCCAGCTGTTGCCACCGAAAGGAGGATCAGCCAGACCGCTATGGCGGCACCGGGAAAGACCGGTGTCAGCACTTCAACAAGTGATCGTGTGCGGTGAAACCCGAGTTCCGGGAACAGACCTGTGACGACAGGCTGCAGGAAGGACCGGGTGAGGAACGGCAGATCCGTATTGCCACGGATCACCATGACCGCAAAGACGATCATGACCAGCAACGCCCCCGCCAACAACCACGCCATGACATTGAGCGGCGGTTGCCATTCAATGTAACCAAGCGAGGATGTGCGCGAACGCTGCAGCTGCTGAACCACAAACACGATCGGGATCACAAACAGAGCAGCGAACAGAACAACAGGTTCTGAACTCAACGCAAAAAGCACAGCCATTCCGAAAAGCACCATCAGGCCCGTGAGCCCGGCGCCTATGGCTGCAAGCACACCAAAGCCCAGACCGGCTGCCATCAACGGGATGCCGGTCAGGGTGAGGGGTGCCGCAGCGCCCAGTCCCAGCACAAACGGTGCTGCAAAGAGCAGCGCCGCCGCCGCGCCAGCGGCAAGCTTGAGAACGAGGAGTCTGGTTGTGCCTTGCATCATCTGCCTTGCAATGCTCAGGACTAGAACGACCGCCGGGCCGTCAAGCCATCTGATCTCAGTCGAGGACGTAAGGCATCAGGGCGAGAAACCGCGAGCGCTTGATGGCACGGGCCAGCTCACGCTGTTTCTTGGCCGAGACGGCTGTGATGCGGCTCGGCACGATCTTTCCGCGCTCGGAGACGTATCGGGTCAGCAGCTTGGTGTCCTTGTAGTCGATCTTCGGCGCATTTGAGCCGGTGAACGGACACGTCTTGCGCCGACGAAAGAACGGGCGTCGACCACCTGCGCCGCCGCCGCCGCCACTACCACCAGTACGGGGTCCCATAGACATTATTCTTTCTCCCCTTCGCTGTCGGAATCAGATGCCGGTGCGGCATCGGTTGCTGCAGTCGTTTCAGCAGGCTTTGCCTCAGGCGTAGCCGCTTCCGAAGTGGCCGCTGCGGCCGGTGTGCTGTCGCCGTCATCACGGCCTGCGCCGCGTTCCTTGCGGCCCTGCATCATGACCGAGGGACCTTCTTCATGCTCATCAACCCGGAGGGTCAGATAGCGAAGAACATCTTCGTGGATGCGCTGCTGGCGTTCGAGTTCGTTGACGACGTCCGACGAAGCGTCGAGATTCATCATCACATAGTGACCCTTCCGGTTCTTCTTGATCCGGTAGGCGAGGTTGCGAAGACCCCAGGATTCGGTCTCAATGACCTTGCCGCCACCGGTTTCTACAACCCCGGTAAAGGCTTCGATCAGTTGATCGACCTGCGTGCCGGAAATATCCTGACGCGCAATAAAGACGTGTTCATAGAGTGGCATGTTATGCGACTCCCTTTGGCTGTTTGCTGACCGCCGCCGATCGCCCCGTTCACGGGCCGCGGCTGCACGGTCATATCCGGTGGGCCCAATGCGTCACCGGCAAGGAGTGCGGTGCGGATTTCTCCCCACACCGCTTGAGGCGCGGGGAATACACCAGATGCCTTGCCAGGCGCAAGCGCTTCCTTCCCGCATCTTGCGACACCACGGCACCGGCTATATGACTGAGCCAACGAGATTTTGAGGGGGATTTACAAAAATGAGTCGTGCATTCGTCTTTCCGGGACAGGGGAGCCAGGAAGTGGGCATGGGACTGGCGCTGAGCAAAGCCTTTCCTGCGGCCAAACTCGTGTTTGAGGAAGTCGATGACGCCCTTGAGAAACGGCTCAGCCGGATCATGTTCGAAGGGCCCATCGAAGAACTCACTCTGACGGAGAACACCCAGCCGGCCCTGATGGCCCACAGTATGGCGGTGATCCGGGTGCTTGAAGTGGAAGGGGGCATCAAGGTTTCAGAGGTGGCGTCTTTCGTGGCGGGTCACAGCCTTGGCGAATATTCCGCGCTGGCGGCGGCGGGGGCCATTCCGCTTGGCGAGACCGCGCGTTTGCTCCAGACCCGCGGAGAGGCGATGCAGGCGGCAGTCCCAGTCGGTAAAGGCGCCATGGCCGCGATTCTCGGGCTCAGTCTTGAAGAGGTTGAGGCTGTGGCAGCAGATGCGGCAGAGGATCAGGTCTGTGACGTGGCCAATGACAATTCCGATGGTCAGGTTGTCGTGAGCGGCGATACCGACGCGGTGGAACGTGCGGTCGAAATTGCCAAGGAACGCGGCGCGAAAAAGGCGATGATGTTGACGGTCAGCGCGCCGTTTCATTGTTCACTTCTCGACCCGGCCGCCGATATCATGACCTACGCACTGGCATCCGCAAACATCACCACGCCCAATCCGCCCGTTGTGGCCAATGTGACGGCCACGCCTGTCTCTGATCCCGATGACATCCGGAACCTTCTGGTGGAACAGGTCACAAGCCGGGTCCGCTGGCGGGAATGCGTGCTGGCCATGCGCGATCACGGCGTTGACGAACTTTGCGAGGTGGGAGCCGGCAAGGTTCTGACCGGTCTCAACCGGCGTATCGACCGTGAGTTGACCGGACGTACAATTGGCACGCCGGAAGACATCGAGAAATTTCTCGCCACCCTTTAGGCGATCAGACAACCCAGACAGTTACGAGGAAACAGGACGACATGTTCGAGCTCGGAGGAAAAACCGCGCTGGTGACAGGCGCAACAGGTGGCATCGGCGGCGCAATTGCCAGGCAGTTGCATGAACGCGGCGCAACGATTGTAGCCAGCGGGACGCGGGCCGAAAAACTTGACGCGCTGGCCGCCGAACTGGGCGCGCGCTGTCATGTGGTAGCGGCAGACCTGTCAGATCCGGCCGCGCCCGACGCGTTGATTGCCGGCGCGATCGAAGCGGCGGGGAGCGTTGACATCCTGATCAACAATGCCGGGCTGACGTGGGACAATCTGGCCATGCGCATGAAGGACGAGGAATGGCAGCAGGTCATTGATGTCAATCTGACCTCCGCGTTTCGGCTGACCCGTGCGTCCCTGCGCGGCATGATGAAGGCGCGCTGGGGCCGCATCGTGACGGTCACCTCTGTCGTTGGTGCCACCGGCAATCCCGGGCAGGCAAATTATGCGGCGTCGAAGGCAGGTCTGACCGGCATGTCAAAAGCATTGGCCCAGGAAGTCGCCAGCCGCGGGATCACGGTGAACTGTATCGCGCCGGGGTTTATCGAAACGCCGATGACGGACGCACTTTCGGACGACCAGAAATCAGCTTTGCTGGGCCGGATTCCCGCAGGGCGTCTGGGTGTTGTTGATGATGTGGCGGCCTGTGCGGTCTTCCTGTCGAGTCCGGAAGCGTCCTATGTCACGGGGCAGACCCTGCACGTGAATGGCGGCATGGCGATGATATAAGAGTGCCTGGATGGCCGTTTGATCCCCCGCCGCCGCTTG
The DNA here is from genome assembly GCA_030831135.1 of Alphaproteobacteria bacterium. Taxonomy (GTDB): domain Bacteria; phylum Pseudomonadota; class Alphaproteobacteria; order UBA6615; family UBA6615; genus JABJAG01. The sequence goes on along the minus strand of JAURLR010000197.1, from coordinate 3,424 downwards.
ACGTTACGGGCGAACGCGGCTAAGTCGCGGCCTCCAGTGGCGCATGCTGATCAAGCTATGGTTTGTGAAAATGCGCTGTGATAGGGATCAACGGTCGTTTTGGGGCGCACTTGCTATCCGAATCGTCTTAAATCGTTGTCTTAGAAACCGTCCCGTCACGGGATAACGAAACAAAAAATTGAGGGCAGTCTGAAATGAGCGATGTTGCCGAACGCGTGCAGAAAATCGTTGTCGAACACCTTGGTGTCGATGAAGGCAAAGTCACCGAGAATGCGAGCTTCATTGACGACCTCGGGGCAGACAGCCTCGATACCGTTGAGCTGGTGATGGCATTCGAAGAAGAGTTCGGGTGTGAAATCCCCGACGATGCGGCGGAGAAGATTCTTACAGTCGGTGATGCCGTGAAGTTCCTCGAAGAAGCTGCTGACTAACCTTCGGCAACAGGTTCGCGCGGCATTGGTCGCACGAACCTACACCCCGTAAAACAGCGCATCGGAATCCCATGAGACGTGTCGTTGTCACCGGAATGGGTCTCGTCACGCCACTTGGCGTTGGCCTGGACCATAATTGGACTCGCCTGACCAACGGCGAATCCGGGGCCGTTATCATTGACAAGTTCGACGTGTCGGACCTGCCCGCGAAAATCGCGGCTCAGGTGCCGCGCGGCGACGGGAGCAATGGAACGTTCAATGCGGACAATTATGTCTCGTCCAAGGACCAGCGCCGGATCGACGAATTCATCGTCTACGGCATCTCGGCCGCGGTCGAGGCGGTCGAGGATTCCGGCTGGAAACCCGAGGCTGAAATAGATCAGGAACGCACTGGCGTCATGATCGGCTCCGGGATCGGCGGTCTGCAGACCATCGCCAATGGCGCGATTCTCCTGCACGAGCAGGGACCGCGCAAGGTGGGCCCGTTCTTCATTCCCTCAGCGCTGATCAACCTTGCCTCCGGGCATGTGTCGATCCGGTACGGCTTCAAAGGGCCGAACCATGCGGTTGTCACGGCCTGTTCGACCGGGGCTCACGCGATTGGCGATGCAGCCCGGCTGATCATGCTGGATGACGCCGATGTGATGGTGGCGGGTGGTGCTGAAGCGGCGATTTGCCGGATCGGTATTGCCGGCTTTGCCGCCTGTCGGGCGCTGTCGACCAGCTACAATGATACGCCGGAAAAAGGATCCCGGCCTTATGACAAGGGCCGCGATGGTTTTGTCATGGGTGAGGGCGCCGGCGTGGTCGTGCTTGAAGAATACGAGCACGCCAAGGCACGCGGCGCGAAAATCTATGCCGAAGTGGTTGGTTATGGCTTGTCGGGCGATGCCCATCACATCACGGCCCCGGCTGATGATGGCAATGGTGGCTTCAGGTCGATGGAAGCCGCACTCAAGCGCGCGGGTCTGAACCGGGAAGATATCGACTACGTCAATGCCCATGGCACATCGACGCCGCTGGGTGACGAGATCGAACTCGGTGCGGTAAAACGCCTCTTTGGCGACCACGCCTACAAGCTTTCGATGTCATCCACGAAATCGGCAATCGGGCATTTGCTCGGTGCAGCCGGGGCGGTGGAGGCGATCTACTCGATCATGGCGATCAACAGCAATGTTGTGCCGCCAACCATCAATCTTGATGACCCGTCGGATGCCTGTGACATTGACCTGGTTCCGCATACGGCCAAGGAACGCAAGGTGCGTTACGCACTGAGCAACTCGTTCGGTTTTGGCGGCACCAATGCAAGTCTGGTATTCGCCGAGGTCTGAGCCTCACGATTCCCCGCTTCCCGTCTAACATGGCTGGGCAATGACCGATCCGGCCGATATTCCAACAACCGACCAACCCCGACGCCGTCGTCTGGGGTGGGTGTTGACCTGTTTCGTCCTGCTTCTGATTGCGGGCGCGACCATCGTGGGCGGTGCTGCGGTGATGTTGCATCGCGCCTATTCCGATCCCGGGCCGCTGCGGGCAGAAACCAATCTGATCATTCCACCCGGGGCGTCGGGGCGCATGATTGCGCGCGCCTTGACCGAGGCTGGCGTGAGCGCCGATGAACGGCTGGTACAGGTCTTGATGCGTCTGTTTGCGCCTGAAAAACCATTGCGAGCGGGTGAATATGCCTTTCCGGCCGGGATCAGTCTTCGTGAAGCGATTGCGAAGTTGCAATCGGGTGATGTCGTTGTGCGCCGGGTTACCATTGCCGAAGGCCTGACCACGCGTGAAGTTCTTGCGACCTTGAACCTTGCCGAAGGGCTGACCGGGGACCTGCCCGATGCAGCCGAGATCGGTGAAGGAACGCTGCTGCCCGAGACCTATCACTACAGTTGGGGGGACAGCCGTGCCGATCTTCTGGCGCGGATGCGGGCCGCAATGCAGACCGCGGTTGGACGTTTGTGGGCCGCGCGCGACGAAGGCCTGCCCATAAAAACACCGCAGGAAGCCGTTGTGCTGGCCTCGATCATCGAGCGGGAGACCGGGGTGCCCGAGGAGCGCGCGCGGGTGGCTTCGGTCTTCATCAACCGGTTGAATCGCGGTATGCGCCTGCAATCCGATCCGACGGTCGTGTATGGTCTCGAGACGGATGGGGGCCCCTTTACCGGACGGCTGTTGCGCCGCCATCTGGAGATTGACCATCCTTTCAACACTTATACGCGCGATGGATTGCCCCCATCGCCGATCGCCAATCCCGGGCTTGAGAGCATTTCCGCCGCGCTGAAGCCGGCCGAAACGAAGTTTTTCTATTTTGTTGCGGATGGCACCGGCGGTCACGCCTTTGCCCGAACCCTGTCGGAGCACAACCGCAATGTCGCAAATTGGCGGCGCATCCAGCGTCAGGCGAGATAACCGCACTTGCGATGCCCATTCTGCGGCATTCACAATTGCGATGCGCCATCCGACAAGCCATACTCGGTCAACGAAACTCCGGAGAGAATGATGAATTTGATTGCTCGGAATTGCCTGAACCGCCTGCCGGCTGCTCTGACGGCCCTGTTGGTCCTGTTGGTTGCGGTCCCCGCATATGCGCATCACCCGATGGGCGGCGTCACGCCATCCTCGTTTGGTGAAGGCCTGCTTTCAGGGATTGGACATCCGATCATCGGCCTTGATCATCTGGCCTTCATCATCGGAATCGGCGTGGCCGCTTCATTCCTGGTGCGCGGTCTGGCGATGCCGGCCTTTTTCGTTGGTGCCACATTGCTGGGAACGGCGATTCACCTGATGGCTTTCAATCTGCCGATTGTGGAGATCGTGATTTCGGCATCCGTTCTTCTGCTCGGCGTCATGATCCTTTCCAAGCGCAGTCAGCCGCTCGTGGCATGGGCTAGCCTGTTCGTGATCGCAGGTATTTTCCATGGCTATGCTTATGGCGAAGCCATCATCGGTGCCGAACCGACACCGCTTGTTGCCTATCTCGCTGGATTTGCAGT
>JAURLR010000196.1 GCA_030831135.1 Alphaproteobacteria bacterium | reverse complement strand
GATGAGCTTTTCCTCCGCCGGACTCAGATACTGCGAGAGGGCGGTATGGGGCGCGACAGGACTGCGCCGACCCTCGCGCGCTGCCCGCAGAGACATTGCGATCAGCCCGGGACGGATGTCATCGAGTTCATCCCAGCGGCACTGCCATTGCAGGATCATCGCCAGCGCCGCAAGCGCATCGCCATGATCAGGCTTCAGCGCCAGGGCACGCCGCAACACAGCCTCTCCCTGCGAGGTTTGTTGGGTCCGCAGCAGGACATCGCCGTAGGTTGTCAGCACCTCGGCCGAACAATCGGATTGCTGTGATGCCTTCTCGAGCAGAACCAGCGCTTCGCGGAATCGTCGTCGCGCGGCAAATGCGGCCCCCAGATTGGCCAGAGCTGCACTGTGGTTCGGCTTTACCGCCAGGAGGCGCTGGTAATGAACTTCCGCGCTTTCCTGATCGCCCAGAGCCGCATGCGCCAGTCCGATCTCGTTATGGGCGTCGACAAGGTCCGGTGCCAGTTCGAGAGCCGCCTCGAAACTTTTGATGGCCTGCAAGGGCTGGTGCCGGGCGGCGTGGACGAAACCCAGATTGAAATGCGGGCGCGGGTCCTGCGGCACAAGCTCGATGACGGTCGTATAGGCCTGCTTCGCTGAATCAGGCTTTCCGGTTTCGCGCAAAAGGTTACCCAGATTGAACCACGCCTCCGCAAGGCCCCGATCCAGCGCAATGGCTTTGCGATAGCAGGCTTCGACCTTGTGCCAGCGCCCCAGACCCGCCAGCGCAAGCCCCAGATTGACGTGGTCAATAGGCAGCGCTGTGGCGGCCTTGAGGACGCGTGCAAAAAAGCGGGCGGCGCCGTCGTGGTCGCCTTGCGCAAAGCGGCAGACGCCCTGAAGCCGTGTCGCCGCGAGCGCGACGTCACCTTGCTTGGGAACCTGACGTAGAAGGTCTTCGGCACCCGCGACATCCCCCGCACCCACGCGCGACTGGGCCGCAGCGAGCAAAGCTTCAGGAGATGTGGGAAGACCGGAGAAGCGGGCCATGGGCATCCATGCAAATCAAAGATGCCCCACAATACCGCTATTTACCCCGGCTTGCGACCGCATGGCCCGCGGTTTGTATGTCCTCGATCAGGCTTTGGAAAGCGCCTGGTCGAGATCCGCGATGATGTCATCGGCGTGTTCGATACCAATCGAGAGCCGCACATAGCCCGGGGTGACCCCGGCCTGTAGAAGCTCTTCAGCGTCGAGCTGGCTGTGGGTGGTCGATGCCGGATGGATCGCCAGCGAACGCGCGTCCCCGATATTGGCGACGTGGTAAAGCAGTTCGAGGGAATCGATGAATTTCTTGCCCGCTTCCAGACCGCCCTTCACCTCCATACCCATCAGGCCGCTATAACCACCGCTCAGATGCGCATCGGCGCGCTTGCGGGCTTCGCCATCCATCAGCCCCGGATAGATGACCCGTTCCACCTTGTCGTGGCCGTTCAGGAACGCCGCGACCTTTGCGGCATTCTCGCAATGACGCTCCATGCGCAGCGGCAGTGTCTCCAGCCCCTGAATGAACTGGAAGGCGTTCTGGGGTGACATGGCCGCACCGATATCCCGGAGCAGGGTCACCCGCGCCTTGATGATATAGGCGATGGGTCCCAGCGGCTTGACGGCCTCGGTCCAGACCGCGCCGTGATAGCTGGGGTCGGGTTCATTGAGCATCGGGAAGCGGTCGGCATGGGCCTCCCAGTCGAAATTCCCGCCATCGATCAGCATGCCGCCAATCGAGGTGCCATGGCCGCCGATATATTTGGTGGTCGAATACATCACGATGGCCGCACCATGATCGAACGGACGGCACAGCAGCGGGGCGGCCGTGTTGTCCATGATGAGCGGCACACCAGTTCACGGCCAATGGCGGCGACCTGGGCAATCGGGAAGACCTGCAGCTTGGGGTTCGGCAGGGTCTCGGCGTAATAGGCCCGCGTCCTGTCATCGGTGGCCGCGCGGAAGGCTTCCGGGTCGGCCGGATCGACGAAGCGCGCCTCGATGCCCATGTCCCGCATGGTGTTCTTGAACAGGTTCCAGGTACCACCATAGATATCGGTCGAGCAGACGAAGTTGTCGCCCGCGCGCGCAATGTTCAGCACCGAAAACAGGGAGGCCGACTGACCCGAGGACAGACCGAGCGCCGCAACGCCACCCTCAATCGCGGCGAGCCGCTGCTCGAGCACATCAACGGTGGGGTTCATGATGCGGGTGTAGATATTGCCCAACTCGGACAGGGCGAACAGGTTCGATGCGTGTTCGGTGTCACGAAACTGGTAACTCGTGGTCTGATGGATCGGCACGGCGACAGAACCGGTTGTGGGATCGGCGCGATGACCCGCATGCAGGGCGAGGGTTTCGGGATGCTTGGACGTCATGATGGAACTCCTGATCCAGGTGCAGGTGAAACAGCGCGGGCCGGACGGATTGCCGGAAGCCTCTATTTCACATATATTTTTGTGTTATTGTGTATTTACACGCAGAATATTTGTATTTGAGAAAATGTCCAGCCGGGAAAGCTAAAAACTGGCGAATCTCTACCAGTCAAACCCTGGACCGGAACGCGCCATGCCGTCATGAAGATCAAGGCAGCGGTGCATCCAGTCGTGGACCGGATCGCCCGCTTCCACCAGCGCAAAGGGGCTCATCTTGCGGGCCCAGATGAAAGTCCCCATCACCAGATAATCCGCATAAAGCGGGGTCTCTCCGCCCAGAAAAGGCTGATCGGCCAACATCTGACGCAGCGGCTCCAGCCGCGCGCGAAACTCAACGCGACGGTCTTCCCGCCCCACTGCGAGTTCCGCAATGGACTTGCCGAAACGCTTTGCACGAGTTTCGGCAAACCAGTCCTGATCTTCGGGCACCAGATTGCTGTGAATGTCCTGCAGGATCATGGGCATCACGAACAAATGCATCCGCCCGCGCCACCAGTGACTGACAAAGGCCGTCAGGGCCTGACCGGCGGGACCACCGAACAGGGACGGCCGGTCCGGATAGGTCGCTTCCAGATACGCAGCGATGGTTCCGCTGTCACAGAGCCAGGTTCCTCCGTCACGGACAATCGGGAGCGTCGGGAACGACCCATCACCCACTGCGGGAATGCTGGTGAAGGGTGTTGGCACCGTCTCGTAATCGAGGCCCTTATGGGCCAACGCCGGGCGTATCCGCCAGCAATGGCTGGAAAACCGCCGGTCATCCGCACCGACGAGGTCATAGAGAACGACAGGCGCCATGGTTCAGGTCAGGCAGGCGCAACGGGCAGGGCACAGCCCACAACACTGTCGCGGGCGATCAAAGCGGCAAGCTCCTCTTCGTTCAACCCTTCGGTCCCGGCCGGGCGCATGGGCATGATCACGTAGCGCAGGTCGGCATTGCTGTCATGGACGGCGATATCAACGGCATCGGGAATTTCGACCCCAAACTCTCGCAGGACCTTACGGGGCTCGCGTACCGCCCGGGACCGATAGGCCTTGCTGACATAGAACGCCGGCGGCTCTCCCAGCAGCGAACGCGGATAGCAGGAGCAAAGTGTGCAAACGACCATGTTGTGCCGTTCGGGCGTATTCTCGATTGTGACCAGTGCCGCTTCGGTGGCCTCGATGCCCAATTCTGCGGCGGCGGCTTTGGTGTCGGCAAGCATGCGTGCCTTATAGTCCGGGTCCAGCCAGGCTCGCGCGATCATACGCGCTGCCTGATGCGGGCTGCCGCGCTCATTAAATTCCATCCGCGCACGGATTTCGTCCGCCGTCATGACGCCGCCCTCGATCAACAGGCTCTTGAGGGCCAGAAAGCGAGCCTCACCTTCGGTCAACTCCAGATCGTCGTCTTCGCGGGTCGGGGCATGATCATCATGATCATGGTTATGGTCATGGGTACTCATCGTGTGGCCTCCCCGGCAGGTGCCAACCAGTGATCGTAAATTTCGATTTCGAGAACATCTCCCGGCCCGCCATCATAGTCGGGCCAGATATCACCCTGTTTGAGCTGGACGCGATACAATGGGATCGGTGGCAAACCCCAGCGCCCATAGGCCTTGTCTTCGGGGTTTTCAAACATCCCGCAAAACCGCTCAATGGTGCCGATCTTGTGCCGGACATAAGTCGGGGTGCGAACATGACCCGGCTTGCCGATATCAAGAATTCGCACCCGGTCTCCCACCGCATAGCTTGGCGTGGTCTCAGACATGATCACGCGTTCCGGATTCGAGTATTTCCCGTACTCGTGCTTCGAACGCATCTGCGTCGATCACACCCTTCTCGATGAGCAAACGCACCATGCCATCGAGACGCCGGCCATAAAATGTCGAACCGGCATAATAGTCAGCCGGCATTTCCTCGACCGTGCGCCGGAATTCGTCCGTGACGACGACCCCTTTCACCTGAAGCAGGTTGAAAGCCGCGATCATCTGCTTTTCCCAAAACAGCTGATCTCGGCCCTCCAGCGGGATCGGTCCAGCGGGATCACCGCCAATATCCGTTGTCAGTTTATCTGCCATGTTTCCCCCAGGGTCACGGGCACCCCCGCTAAAGCCTTCGGTACAGTTTCACCGCAGAGTACAGCGCAGAAACTGCAGCCACAAGAAATCCGACCACCAGAACCGGTTGCGGCACATCCCAGGCGAACTGCCGCGCAAGGTCATAGATCACATATATGGTGAAGGTGAGCACCAGCCCGAACATGAATACGCGGCCCCGGATGGCAATCAGCAGGAAGATCACCGCAATGATGGCCTCAACTGCGATGGAGAAAATTTGCAGAGTGTCGAGCATTGCCCAAGAATAGCGGAATTCGCCGACACATGCGCGCAACGAATCCGATATCGAAGGTCAGGGACCACAGCCATACGATGACCCAACCCGAAACCCCCGCACACTACACCGACCTTGATGCTGCGCTGGAGACCGCATGGAATATTCTCGCCGAAGGTGCCGGAAACCGGCGTGTGCCAACCCACACGCCGACATTGGCGACCATCGGCACCGATGGTGCACCGCGCATGCGGACCGTTGTCCTGCGCGGATTCGAAACGGCATCGAGGCAAGTGCGGTTTCACACAGACCGGCGATCGGGCAAGATCAACGAATTGCGTGCAGACCCGCGCGCGGGCCTGCACGTCTATGATCTACAGCGGAAAGTGCAACTACAAATTGACGGGCGAGTTCATCTGCACATGGATGACCCCTTGGCCAATCAGGCGTGGCAGCAAACCCAGCCGATGAGCCGTATCGTCTATCAGGTCACCCAGGCCCCGGGCACGGTCATCGACAGCCCTCTGGACGTCACGCATGACATCATGCCCGACACCGGCTTCAACGACGGCGGATCAGAGAATTTTCTGGTCGCAACCCTTCAGGTGGAAACGCTTGAATGGCTGTTTCTCGACGCACGCGGACATCGACGCGCGCGATTCACCCGAAAAGGCAATGCATGGCCGGGCACCTGGCTGGTGCCGTAATGCGAACTAGCTCTTCTTTTCCGACAGGATCGTCTGCACTTCGGCAAAGGAATCGTTGATCCGCTTGTTGATGACGTCGATCGCCTCGGCGTTGGTCTTGGTCATGATCTCGGAAATTTCGTTCATATCCGCCAGAGCCTTTTCATAAGCAGCCTTGGCGCGCTCGACCTGATGGGCGGCCTTGGCCGTCGGCTCGCCTGCTTCGGAGGCTTCCTTGATGGCAGCCTCTGAATTTTTCATGCTTTCCTGCAGCATCGCGGCCTGCTTTTCGACAAAGGCCTGCATGCCCGTCAGAAAGGTCTGGTTGGCCTGGGTCACGGCCGCGACATTCTGTTCGTAGACCTTGACCCACTGGTCGGGGTCGATGCCCGGAATCTTGAACTGCGCGAGACTCTTCTGAAAGTCACTGAACTGCTTGAACGGATCTTCTTTGGCCATGACTCAATTCTCCTGCTTGGACACCCGGGTAACGGGCAAACCTGTTGCTGCGCGAACCTAGCACATCACGCAAGCTACCCCCAATGTGACGCCCCACCAATGGCAGAACAATGATATCCGCGACGGCTGCAACATGGCGCGCGCATGATCCGGGCCGGCGGGCGCGGCGTAACGAGCACTCCCCCTCAAGGCAGGAATGAACCCCATGTCTGTTGAACCCGAGCCGCGCAACACCCCTGCAGGAAAGCCAGCGCCGGAAGTCTATTATGATGGTGCATGTCCCTTGTGTACCCGGGAAATCGCGTTCTACCAGAGGCTACCGGGTGGCTCCGACATCCAGTGGACAGATATCAGCAAGCCCGGCGCGGAACCCCTGCCCGCCGGCCTGACCCGCGCATCGGCACTGGCCCGGTTTCATGTGCGGTCATCGGACGGGGAACTGCTCGACGGTGCCGCAGCCTTTGCCCATCTCTGGACGGCCCTGCCACGGTTTCGCCTGCTGGGCCGCACCGCACAGTTTCCGCCGGTGCTTTGGGTGCTGAACCGGATTTACGCGATCTTCCTCAGACTACGACCACGGATGCAGCGATGGGCCGCGCGCCGCAGCTAGCGATTGCCGCGCGCGCGAACCCGTTGACCAGCCCCCTCAGATAACCAGGGTGATCACTAGAACAAAGTACAAGGACAAACTCGCCACATCCTGCACAATCGTGCAGACCGGCCCGCTTCCAAGTGCGGGGTCCGATCCAAGACGCTGGAATGACCACGGCAGGACAAAGCCCACAACGGCCGAGACCGCCCCGCCCCCAAGGACGGCAAGCCCCACGGCCAGAGACAAGGCGATGTCACCAAAGAAGACGAACACCGAGACAAAGGTGATCGCGCCAAGGGTCAGGCCAATCGCCAGACCAATGATGATTTCATCCTGAAGCAGTCTTCCAATCGAGATATTCTCCGTGGAAAGACCACGCACCGCGACCGATACGGCCTGGCTCCCGATCGCCCCCGCGACATAGACGAGGGCGGGCACAAAAAACGCCACCGCCACATTCTCGGACAATGTCTGCTCGAACCCCGTCATGAGCGCGGTGATGAAGGAGGACGCAATCAATCCGAAGACCAGCCAGGGAAGCCGACGGCGAAACCGGTTGTAGAGGGAGGCATCCAGCGCCACATGGGGCCCTTCTTCATGCGCCACAATTCCGGCAAACCGTTGCAGGTCCTCCATGTGCTCGGCACGAAGAATTCTGAACAGGGATTCGGGAGGTACCGCGCCAATCAGTCGGTCGTCCTTGTCCACAACGGGAATGGCAATCATGTTCAGGCGCATCGCCAGAACGGCGATCTGTTCCTGATCATCACCGGTCTGAACGGCCTCATGTTCGGGCTCCATGATGTCGCCGATCGGGCCATCCAAATTGGCAAAGAGCTCACTGATCCGGACTATCCCTTCCAGGCGGCCGTCGTCATCCGTGACGAATACCGTGTCCGCACACTCGAACCTGTTGCCATGCAGTGACTCGATCACGGTTTTGATCGAGGTGCCCGTGAAGGCCCGCGGTATATGCGTGACCATATAGGTCCCGGCGGTTTCTCTGAAAAAGATCTCGTCTGACAATGCTGGGGATGCCATCAAGTCGCACGCCTCCGTATGTGATTGGGCGTCGTGATACGGCAACCCGTTCTTCCTGACCGGTCACGCCTGCGGTGCCGTGTAACCTGTCGAAACAATCCTATTCGCATTTCCAGTTCATATCTTCCGCAACGGTTCGCGGCGAGAGCAAACGCAGAAAACGGAACCCGGGCATCACATGCACGGCGCCGTTCATTCGGGCCATGCCGGATAAACAAAACGCCCGGCAAAATGCCGGGCGTTTCAAAATGACCATGCAAGATCAGTAAGGTCGGCTGGACCAGTATCCGCGTGAGCGGCTGGAGGATATCTTTTCACCAATACGGCACAGATAACGGAACATCGTTGCTTCTCTTGATTGTTTGTTCTGACCGTGTGTACGAAACCCGTGAGAAGCTGGATGTCCGCCAGGTGCATAGCTCCCTTGAGCAAGCCACATACTCTCGCCCTGATCCGCGCTCCGGGATCCGGCGTAAACAGGCTGTTTCTCACGGAGGTCTGTTCAATGCTGTCGATTTACAAGACCATTATGGATTCCAACCGCAACCCGCTGCGCGCTCTTCTGCCACAGCAGCGTTTCCAGATCATGGTGGTGCTGAGCCTCATGTGGACGACCATCTTCTGCACGATGGCCGGTGCATGGCTGTGGTACGGAGAACTCGTCGCCGTGCATGTGCTCTTTGCAATGGGCGTCGCCGTCACCGGCGCAACCTTCGATTCAGCGCGTAAGATGACCACCTATCGCGACCATCCGAAGGCGGACGGCACCGCGCGCTATGACGACGTGTGGGGCGCCTGAGCCTACCCAAGGCAAGTCTGTGCGCAATCTCATTCCCATTCTGGGGGATCAGCTTTCGCCGGACATAACATCGCTTCGCGCCGCCAACAGGGATCGCGATGTCGTGCTGATCAGTGAAGTGGCAGCGGAGACCGGCTACGTCCCGCATCACAAGAAGAAGATCGCCTTCGTGCTGTCGGCCATGCGCCATTTCGCAGCCGAGCTCGAGCAGCTTGGCTGGACCGTCGATCTCGTCAGGCTCGACGACGAGGGGAACACCGGCACGATCACCGGAGAGATCGAACGGGCGGTGTCACGCCACAATTGCGGGTCGGTGCTCGTCACGGAACCGGGCGAGTGGCGGCTGCGGTCCGCACTTGAAGACTGCGCCAAGACGATCACGGTGCCTCTCCGGATTCTCGACGATGACCGCTTCTTCTGTTCGCGGGCGAAATTCGCGGACTGGGCAGAGGGCCGCGCGCAACTCCGGATGGAAAATTTCTATCGCGACATGCGGCGCGAAACCGGCCTGCTGATGGACGCTGGAAAGCCGGTTGGCGGAAAGTGGAATTACGACGCCGAGAACAGGAAACCGCCACAGAGCGAAATGCGGTTTCCGACGCCCACCAAAACACACCCAGACACAATCACCGAACAGGTCTTGGCGCTCGTCGAGACCCGTTTCGCCGGGAATTTTGGCGACCTCGAACCCTTCTGGTTCGCGGTGACCCGTAAAGACGCCGAAGCCGCGTTGGAGAAATTCGTCGCGGAGGCGCTTCCCGGGTTTGGCGATTACCAGGATGCCATGCTGACGGACGAACCGTTCCTCTATCACGCCGTGATCGCTCTTTACCTCAATGTCGGCCTGCTGGATGCGCGCATGATCTGTCGCCGGGTCGAAGCAGCCTACCTGTCTGGCGAAGTTCCCCTGAACGCGGCCGAGGGGTTTATCCGGCAGATCATCGGCTGGCGTGAATATGTGCGCGGGATCTACTGGCTTGAAGGCCCCCGCTATGCCGACCGGAATTTCTTCAAAAATGAACGCCCTCTGCCCGATTTCTACTGGTCGGCCGAGACGGATATGGCGTGCCTGCGTGCCTGCATCGAACAGACCCGCGCCCAAG
>JAURLR010000195.1 GCA_030831135.1 Alphaproteobacteria bacterium | reverse complement strand
GTCCGGGTTGTGGATCGCATCACTGCGGCAAAGCCGGACACAGACGATTCCCAGACCGCGATCCTGTCGGGTGAAGATGAGTTCGATATCGCGAAGATCAAGGGCCCGACCGGACTCTATGTTCGTGTGCTTGATACCGTCCTGCGGCGACCCGCCATAGCGCTTGTCTGTGCATTTGCGGTTCTGGTGGGGTCGTGGATGGCGTACGGGGTTCTGGGCAAGGGCGTTGAGTTCTTTCCCAAGGTCGAACCCGAGCAGGCGGCAATACAGATTCACGCACGCGGCAATCTGTCCGTGGCTGAGAAGAATGCGATTGTCGGGGAAGTCGAAGATCGCATCCTCCAGCTTCAGAGGGAGCGTGGGGAATTTGATTCGATCTATTCGCTGTCGGGCAACCTGCCCATTCGCGACGAGGATGCCGAGGACGTCATCGGCACGATCAACCTGGAATTCACCGAATGGGACCAGCGGCGTTCGGCCGATGTCATCCTCGCAGATGTGATTTCGCGCAGCAGCGACCTCGCCGGGATCTTCGTGGAGACCCGTCGGGAAGAAGCCGGACCGCCCGTCGGCAAACCGGTTCAGGTGCAACTCAGCTCGCGCAACCCCGACATCCTCGAAGCCGAAATCGCCAAACTCCGCACTTTCATGAACGGAATATCCGGCCTCAAGGATATCGAGGACAGCCGTCCCTTGCCCGGAATCGAATGGGAAATTGCCGTCGACCGGGCCGAGGCCGCCAAATTCGGGGCCGATGTCGCCATGATCGGCAATGCCATCAAGTTCGTGACCAACGGCATGAAGGTCACCGACTATCGCCCCGATGACAGCGACGAGGAAATCGATATCGTCGCCCGGTATCCGATCAGCGATCGAACCATCGCGCAGCTTGACGAAATCCGTATCCAGACAGCCGAAGGCATGGTGCCGATCAGCAATTTCGTGACCCGTACCGCCAAGCTGCAGACCGGCCAACTCAACCGGGTCGACTCCGTCCGCGTGATGACCGTCCGCGCCGATGTGCTGCCGGGCGTTCTGGCTGACGATCTGGTTCAGCAGATTCGAACCTGGCTGAAGACTGCCAATCTCGACCCCCGGGTCGACGTGGAATTCCGCGGCGAGGACGAAGAGCAGAAAGCCGCGCAGTCCTTTCTCATGAAGGCTTTCGGTGTGGCCCTGTTCATGATGGCGATCATTCTGGTCACCCAGTTCAACAGCTTCTACTCCGCGTTGCTGATCCTGACTTCGGTCATCATGTCGACCATTGGCGTCATGCTGGGGCTGCTGATTGTCGGGCAGCCCTTCGGGATCGTCATGAGCGGAATCGGCGTGATCGCGCTTGCCGGTATCGTGGTGAACAACAACATCGTTCTGATCGACACCTTCGACCGATTGCGAAAGGAGATGCGAAGTCCGCGCGACGCGATATTGCTGACCGGCGCACAGCGTCTGCGACCGGTCGCGCTGACCACGATCACCACGGTGCTGGGGCTTCTCCCCATGGTTCTCCAGATCAACATCGACTTTGTCAGCCGGGAGGTCAGCCTTGGCGCCCCCTCGAACCAATGGTGGGTTCAGCTCTCGACGGCGATCGTTGCCGGTCTGTCTTTTGCAACGGTGCTGACGCTGCTCATCACCCCCAGCGCGCTCATGGCACGAGAGAATTTCATCACCTGGCGTGCCGCACGCTCTACCGGCCAGCCAAAAACTCCCGGAGCCGCGAAGGCCCCGGCGGAATAAACCCGACAGATCAGATCATGCGTGCTGAAGACTAGTTGACCGATGGCAGGGTAAAAACCTGCCCCGGATAGATCAGGTCCGGATCCCGACTCTGATCCTTGTTGGCTTCAAAAATCAGCGTGTACTGAAATCCTGAACCGTAACGCTGGCGCGCAAGACGCCACAAATGGTCGCCGGGCTGGATGATCACGATGCGCCCGGGTGGCAAGTCACGCAGCGGGGCAGCACGCATGAAGGGAATCTCTGAACGCACCACGACCTGTCCGCTGTCATCCACCTGATCGACGCGCAGATTATAAGACCCCTCGGGCACGTTGCGGTCCAGTGTCAACGACCAGCGGCCCGATTCATCCGCCTGGGTCGTCCCGACAAGCTCATTGTCGAGATACAGGCGCACCGTGCTGTTGGGGGCTGCAATCCCGGACAATGTGGTCCTGCCTTCATCGTCATAGTCCACGGCGCCGACCGCGACGGGGGCTCCATCCATCCCCGGGCGCTGGAGCACTTCTGCAGCGCCTTCACCATCCCGGGGCACGGCCACGGCAACCACGGCACCGTCGCGTTCGGGAACGACCAGTGCGATCACACGATCGGCCTGAACCGGATCGGCACCCTCGCACTCGGCGAACAGGGACAACTGGCGTTCGCCGGCAGCCAGCGGCTCCTCGGGCACGAGCACCCATTCTCCCGCCGCGTCGGCCTTGACCCGACCGATTTCGACGTCACCCTCACGCACAACAATCACGCATCCCGGCGTGGCGCGTCCCGCAATGACGACATTCCCGTTCTCGTCGACACGGACGACATCGAACGAGGGGGCAATCGTTTCCGGCGCGGTTTCTGGTGGAGCCCCTGTTTCGGCATCAGCCCCCGATGCCGCAGTTTCGGCAGGCGGTACCGAGGCCATCGGCGCATCGGGTTTGGGGAGCTGCAAAAACAAGTAGGCTCCGATAATCGCTGCGATTATCAGTACGGCGACGCCACCATAGACGAAAGAACGGTTCACAAGCCCAACCCGGAAAAGTCCTGTTATATGAACAACGTATTACGGGGCATGATTCTTAGCAATCAAAGCCCACTTGCTTGAAAGGACGTTTCACACCATGCCAAATCTCTCATCCCTCTGTGTCTATTGCGGCTCCTCGAATGACGGGCCGGAATCCCATCGAGACATGGCCATCGCGCTGGGAAGCATGATGGCGGAACGCCAGATCGGGCTGGTCTATGGCGGTGGCGGTGTTGGTGTCATGGGCACCATCGCTGATGCGGTCATGCGCGGCGGCGGACAGGTCACCGGGATCATTCCGGACTTCCTGATGCATCAGGAAGCCGGGCATTCCGCGATTACAAGCCTGGAAGTCGTCGGCTCCATGCATGAGCGCAAGGCGCGCATGGCCGAACTTTCCGACGGTTTTCTGATCCTGCCTGGCGGCCTCGGGACGCTGGAGGAGTTCTTCGAAATGCTGACCTGGCGCAAGCTGAAGCTGCACGCCAAGCCCATCGTCATCCTGAATACGGACGGCTTCTGGAACGGTCTTGAGGCGCTGATCCAGGACCTGGTCGATGCCAAATACGCCCGCACCGCGGACTCCGCGCTTGCGACCTATGTCGACACGCCCGAAGCGGCGCTCGACGCGCTGGAACAACAGGCCAGCGCGTCTCGCCACATCGCGAGCGGAAAGCTCTAGACGATCAGCCCTGCCAGGGCGTGATCGCTTCCTTCAGTTTGGTATAGCCGTCCAGGAAACCCGGGCGTTCGCCGGCATAGACCTGATCGAAGGTGTCGAGCACCCCGTCGAGCCACTTGGCGAGCTTTTCATTGCCCGGATTGGCGTCCAGATAGGCATCCCGGATCAGCACGAAGTGAATGCGCGGATCATAGGGCTGCTTGGTGCCACCCACCCATTCATCACCATCGAGCAGACGCAGCAGCATGGCATCGGCCGAACCGAGCGTCTGTTCGTGGATCGGCGGGCCCGACATGCGATGCATGACGGATGTCATGTCACGGCCATTGCCCGTGGTGTAGCCCATCTCGTTCCACAATTCAGCGGAGTCGATGTCGTGTCCCAGCTTCTCCGCCACGCGCTTGCCATAGGCGCGCAGCGGGTCGGACACATCCGCCAGAAGATCGGTCAGCCGATCGCCATCAAGGTCGGTGGCAAGGATGATGCAGTCCTGCTGTTCGATCAGATCCCACAGCAGCAGACCGTAATTGGTGTCCGCGATGTGCTGCTCGATACGGCCGCCCCAGTTCTCCATCCCGTCCTTGAAGTCGTCTGGCAGCAGCGCGATGATCTTCTCGATGCTCTCGCGGTGCTCTTCATAGGGGTTCACGGCGTATTTGCGGCCGACTTCGAACTTGGTGCCCTCGAGCAACCATGCGTGAAGGCCGGCGTTGATGCCGTCTTCCATCGCCTGGGTCGGCTTCATGGCCACGCGGCCAAGCTTGCCGCTCTCATGCACCATCTTCAGGAACAGGCGGTTGGCGTAGGCCATCTGGACGCCCGGGGAATTCATCTCTGAATGGACCAGCCCGGTTTCGGGATGCACATTGAACTTCGGGCGATCCTGGGAATACGGCAGGCACGGCATGCAGCGAACGACCGTGATCGGACCGTAGGGGCGCACATTGCAGAAAACACCCGCCTGGGTGCGCAACGGCGCGTTCCCCGACTTGCCCATGACAACGACCTTGGAACCGTCGCCGTCATTCACATAGGCGTCGCCCGCCGTCGACCACTTGATCGAGGTGGCCGGGATGTTTCCGAACCAGGCCAGACATTCGAGCTTTGTGTCATGGCGATACTGCGACCACATCGGCACCGCATAAAAAGGCAGCCCGAGAACATCGATCGCGGCGATGGTGCCGAGCAGCGCATAAGCATCAGTCATCGAATGGGCGACCGGATTGACGTCTCCGGCAAAGTTTCCGCCCTGCCAGACCACAGCGTCGGGATAACCCGCGGGGCGGACATCGGTCGGGTCGTAAAGTGCATCCAGGGTTCCGAAAAGGTCGCCGCCGGCGGCCTCGGTTTTTGCGATGGACATCAGGTCAATCATTTGCGCCTCGTCAGGATAATTCGTCAGTTTTCTGCAGAATATTCGACCACCGCGGAGCCGCAGCGGGAGATTTCCGTGTTCGGCGCACTGTATGCTTGCTACGTCGCAATCTGTAAAGGGCAGGCACGCACAAGACCCTTGCGCGTCTGTAACATGGCCCAGCAATGAGGCGTGACTTAGCGGCTGAGCTGGCCGTGAACCATGCGCGCGGCGTTCAGCAGCGCCTCTCGACCCTGTTCGTCATCCACGCGCGTGACCATGGCATAGGAGCGGTCGGAATCGTTCCAGTAGAACATCGAAAGATCATCGGCGAGCGCATAAGTGATATCGACGCCATCAGCCTGTTCGCCACGTACATACAGCGAAACCTTCTTGCCCGTTTCATCGGCAAACACGAACTGTGCCGCCGGTCCGTCTGTATCGGGAAGCACGCGGCTTCCGATCAACCGGTATCCAAAGCTTTCAAGACTGGGCACGCGGATCGGTTTGCCCATCCGGTCGGCCAGATAGTCTCCCACCCCTGCCTTGCCGCTCGTCGAGACAGCGCGCAATTCATCCTCATGGCTCACCACATGCGCCATGGAGGCCCGTACCATCAGTTCCTGGGTGTCGATGCGCGGTGTGGCAGCAACTTGCACGACCGGGGCCACACCGGCCTCGCCCCGCACAATCCAGCCACCGGCGGCCCCCACGACAATCAGTGCAATGGCCGCGGCCATTGCCGCCCAGGGCGGAACACCCGCCCGGCTGTTTTGCGAGGCCGCAGCGATTTTCGGCGGGATATCCTCATTGAGGATGTCATCATAGAGCGCGTGCAACCCGGCATTCTGGGCGCGGTAGCGCGCCACGCGGCTTGCCGATTCAGGGTCGTCTGCCAGCCATGCTTCGATCTCAGCCTGGCGTGCCGGATCAAGCTCACCATCCACGAGGGCGTTGAGTTCGCTGTCCGATATGCGGTCTTCGCTCACTTCACCCTCCGTATGGTTGCCGTGTGTGTGCCCTCGTCAATCTTGCGGCGCAAATCCTCGCGGGCACGCGACAGGCGAGACATCACCGTGCCGACGGGCACATCAAGGACGCCGGCTGCCTCGCCATAGGTCATACCTTCAAGGCCGATGAGCAGCAGAACTTGCCGGTGCAGCGGGGACAGGTTTCCCATGGCGCCCGACAACTCCGACAGTTCGACAGCGGCTTCCTGTCCGGCGGCTTCCGCGCGCGGCGGCGCGGCGTCCATCGGCACCACATCGAGCATCCGGCTGCGCCGGCGCATCTCATTGGCGTGCAGGTTGTGCATGATCGTGAACAACCAGGTCCGCATATTGGTCCCTTCGCGCCACAGATGGAGCTTGTCCAGAGCCCGAAGCACGACGTCATGAACGAGATCGTCGGCTTCGGTGCGATCACGCATCAGCGCAATCGCGTACCGGCGGAGGCGCGGAACTTCCGCAACCACCGCCTGTCGCTTGGTCTCTGTGCTCATCAGCTGTGAGCGCGAAGGGGCAATAACAGCAAGAAAAAACTACTTCTTCATTGCGTCCTTCTTCATGGAATCCTTGCCCATGGCGTCTTTCTTCATGGAGTCATCATGCTTGCCCATGGAGTCCTTTTTCATGGAATCGCCATCCTTGCTCATGGCGTCCTTCTTCATCATCTCTTCCTTCATCATCTGGTCCTTGGCGGACTTGGCAGCATCCGTGCCCGGGGTCTGGGCAAGGGCGGCGCCGGTGAAGGCGATGGAAGCGATGCCGGCGGCGGCGAGAATACGGGTAATGGACATATGTTTGGCTCCTGGAGGGTTTTGAATGGATGTGCGCATCAACCTGCACGAGATAAACACCATGCTGACAGAATTCATTCTGTCAGAAAGTGTGGATTCACAATATTACCATATTTCAACGACTTAATCCGCGCATGGCATCGTCGAGCCCCTCGACGGTCAGCGGATACATCCGGCCTTCAACGATCTCGCTGACCATGCCGATGGTTGGAAAATAGCGCCAGCGGTCCTGGGGCATCGGGTTGAGCCAGGCAACCTGCGGATAGGTGCGAACCAGCCGCCGCAACCAGGTTTCCCCGGATTCCTCGTTCCAGTGCTCGACGCTTCCCCCCGGATGGGCGATCTCATAGGGGCTCATCGTGGCGTCTCCGACGAGGATCAGCTTGTAGTCGGCCGGATAGGTGTGCAGCACATCCCATGTCGGCGTCCCGCCCGCACGGCGGCGACGATTCTCGCGCCACAGGGATTCATAGACACAATTGTGGAAGTAGAAATACTCGAGATGCTTGAACTCGGTCCGTGCTGCCGAGAACAATTCCTCACACATCCGGATATGGGGATCCATGGATCCCCCGACATCAAACAGCAGAAGAACCTTTGCCGCATTGCGACGCTCAGGAACCATGCGGACATCGAGCCAGCCACCATTCTTTGCGGTGGAACTGATGGTGTCATCAAGATCGAGCTCTTCGGCCGCCCCCTCACGGGCAAACTTGCGCAAGCGGCGCAAGGCGACCTTGATATTCCGCGTGCCGATCTCCGTGTCGCCGTCGAGATCCTTGAACTCGCGGCGATCCCACACCTTCACCGCCGAAAAATTGCGGTTCCCGTCCTGGCCGATCCGGACACCTTCGGGATTGTAGCCATTGGCACCATAGGGCGAGGTGCCCTGGGTGCCGATCCATTTCTTGCCACCCTGATGCCGGCCATCCTGCTCGGCCAAACGCTCACGCAGGGTTTCCATAAGTTTATCCCAGCCCCCCATCGCCTCGATCTGGGCCTTTTCCTCGTCTGTGAGGTCCAGCTCACCCATCTTGCGCAGCCACTCTTCGGGAATTTCGGCAGTTCCATCCTCGAATTCTGGTGGTTCCAGCCCCCGGAAGACATGCCCGAACACCTGATCGAACTTGTCGATATGTCGCTCATCCTTCACGAGGATGGTTCGCGCGAGGTAGTAGAATTCCTCGACATCGTATTCCGCCAGCCCACGATCCATGGCGGCCATAAGGTCGAGATACTCCCGCAGGGAGACCGGCACTTCGGCCTTGCGGAGCGTATAGAAGAGTTCTGCGAACATGGCGTTGTCCTTGCCCGCGCCGCGACGTCTAGTTTCCGGCCCGCTCGCGGCGGTTCAGAAAGGCCAGACGCTCGAAGAGCTGAACATCCTGTTCGGATTTCAGCAGCGCCCCATAGAGCGGCGGGATCAGCTTGGCCGGATCATTGGTCCGCAACTCTTCGGGGTCGATATCCTCGGCCACAAGAAGTTTCAGCCAGTCGAGAAGCTCGGAGGTCGACGGCTTCTTCTTCAACCCCGGCACCTCGCGCAAATCATAGAACGCGGTGAGCGCCTCGCGCAGTAGGCGTTTCTTGATATCGGGGAAATGCACATCCACGATCCGGGTCATGGTGTCGGCATCGGGGAATGCGATGTAGTGGAAGAAACAGCGGCGCAAGAAGGCGTCGGGCAGTTCTTTCTCATTGTTCGAAGTGATGATGACGATCGGCCGGTGCCGGGCAACCACGGTCTGCTTCGTCTCGTAGACATGGAACTCCATGCGATCGAGCTCAAGCAGAAGGTCGTTGGGAAACTCGATATCGGCCTTGTCGATTTCATCGATCAGCAGCACGGGGCGGGTCTCGCTTTCGAACGCTTCCCAGAGCTTGCCGCGCACAATGTAGTTGCCGATATCCTTCACCCGGTCATCGCCGAGCTGGCCGTCGCGCAGGCGGGCCACCGCGTCATAGGCGTAAAGCCCGTGCTGGGCCTTGGTCGTCGACTTGACGTGCCACTCGATCAGGGGCGCGCCCAGCGCTTCGGCGATTTCATGGGCCAGCACGGTTTTGCCGGTCCCCGGCTCTCCCTTCACCAGAAGCGGACGCTCCAGGATGACCGAGGCATTGACCGCGATCTGCAGGTCATCGGTCGCGACGTAATCTTCGGTGCCTTCGAAGCGCATGGAGGTCCTCCACACCCGCCGCGTTAAGCGGAGAGTTTCTGGTTCAGTTCGGTTTCAATCGCTGTGAGGGCCGATTCGACCTTGGTCGGGTCGGGTCCCCCGCCCTGGGCCATGTCAGGACGTCCGCCGCCGCCCTTGCCACCCATCTCGGCAACGCCGACGCGCACAAGGTCAACAGCACTGATCCGACCCACGAGATCGGAGGTCACGCCAACCACGATGGACCCCTTCCCGTCATAGGCATCGGCCACGGCGACCACGCCGGATCCGATCTGGTCCTTCAATTCGTCCACGAGGCTCTTGAGTTCACGCGGCGGAACATCTGCCAGAGCGCGCGACACGTATTTCACGCCCCCGACATCCTTGCTGTCATCACCGCCGGACGGGCCTGCTCCGCCGCCTGCGGCAAGCTTGCGGCGCATATCGGTCAGCTCGCGTTCCAGTTTCCGTCGTTCGTCCAGCAGCTGCGCAACCCGTTCGGGGACCGCATCCGGCGTGGATTTGAGAGTTTCGGCGGTATCGCGCAGCAGCCGGTCGTGGGATTCGAGATGGGCACGTGCATCGGGCCCGGTCAGCGCCTCGATCCGCCGTACACCAGCGGAAACCGCGCTTTCATGCACAATCTTGAACAGTCCGATATCCCCGGTCCGGCGCACATGGGTGCCGCCGCACAGTTCGACCGAATAGGCGGTATCATCCGGGTCATCGCTCGCTGCGCCACCCATGGAAACCACCCGGACCTCATCGCCGTATTTCTCGCCAAAAAGCGCCATGGCACCAGCTTCGATGGCCTCTTCAGGCGACATCAGATGGGTGTCGACCGGCGCGTTCACGGCCACACGTGCGTTCACCATATCCTCTACCGCTGCGATCTTGGACGGGGCAATCGGCTTCTCGTGAGAAATGTCGAAACGCAGCCTGTCCGGTGCAACCAGCGAGCCCTTCTGAGTGACGTGTTCGCCCAGTTCGTTGCGCAAGGCGGCGTGCAACAGATGGGTGGCGGAATGATTGGCGCGCAACCGCGACCGGCGCACGTGATTGACGTGCAGCTCCACCACATCGCCAACCGAAAGCGCCGCGTCGCGAACCATCCCGCGATGCACATGCAAAGCACCGAGATGCTTTTCGGTGTCGACGATCTCGACCCGCGCACCGTCATGCACCCGCATTTCCCCCGTGTCCCCCATCTGACCACCAGATTCGCCATAGAATGGTGTCTGGTTGACGACAATGGAGGCCTCGGTGCCCGGGACAACCGTCTCAACGGGCGCGCCATCGACCACGATGGCCACGACCTTGCCTTCTGCAGCTTCCGTGTCGTAGCCCAGAAACTCGGTCGCGCCGTGCTGATCCCGGATATCGAACCAGACCTCTTCGGTGGCCGCTTCGCCCGACCCCGACCAGGCCTTGCGGGCCGCAGCGCGCTGGGCTTCCATGGCCGAATCAAAACCGGCATTG
>JAURLR010000194.1 GCA_030831135.1 Alphaproteobacteria bacterium | reverse complement strand
TGCTGCCCCATGGCTATGAGGGCCAGGGTCCCGAGCATTCTTCGGCCAAGCTGGAACGCTATCTGCAGCTTTGTGCGGAAGACAACATGCAGGTGTGCAACATCACCACACCCGCGAACTACTTCCACGCGCTGCGCCGGCAGGTCCATCGCAATTTCCGTAAACCTCTCATCATTATGACGCCGAAGTCGCTGCTGCGGCACAAGCTCTGCGTTTCTGATCTTGACGAGTTCGGCCCGGAAACCAGCTTCCACCGCGTTCTCTGGGACAATGAGAAGCTGTGCGAAGACGAAGACGTCAAGCGCGTCGTGCTGTGTTCGGGCAAGGTCTATTACGACCTGTATGAGGAACGCGCCAAGCAGGGCATCAAGGACGTCTTCTTCCTGCGAATGGAGCAGCTTTATCCCTTCCCCAAAAAGGCGCTTGTAAAAGAGCTTTCGCGCTTCAAACACGCCGAAATCGTCTGGTGTCAGGAAGAACCCGAGAACATGGGGGCATGGACGTTCATCGACCGTCGACTTGAAGCGGTTCTGAACGAAATCGACGCTGATCAGAAACGCCCGCGCTATGTGGGCCGCCCGGAAGCTGCCTCCCCTGCCACAGGCAATGCGGCACGCCACCGGCGCGAACAGGAAAAACTCGTACATGACGCCCTGACGCTGTAAGGCAGCCGGGCAACAACAGGAACGTTAGAAATATGGCGACGGAAATCAAAGTCCCCGACATGGGTGAATCAGTAGCTGAAGGCACGATTGCCCGCTGGTTCAAAACCGTTGGAGAGGCCATCACGGCCGATGAACCCCTGGTCGAAATCGAGACCGACAAGGTGACGGTTGAAGTTCCCGCCCCGAGTTCCGGCGTCCTGGTCGAGATTCGCGCCGATGAGGGTGCGGATGTCGAGGTTGGCAGCGTGATCGGTGCCATTGATGAAACGGCAAGCGCCACGGTAAAGGCCGACAGCAAGCCCACCGCCCCCAAGGCCCAAGAAACGAAGACCGAAGCGCCAAAGGCCAAAGCCCCCTCGAAAGACGCCGGCGGCGACACGATCGACATCACGGTGCCTGACCTTGGTGAATCGGTGGCCGAAGGTACGGTCGGACGCTGGTTGAAAAAAGTCGGTGAATCCTTCGAGGCCGATGAGGCTCTGGTCGAAATCGAGACCGACAAGGTCACCGCCGAACTTCCAGCCCCCAGCGCTGGCACACTGGTTGAAATCCTTGCGGATGAAGGTGTCGATGTTGAAGTGGGCGCCGTTGTCGGTCGCATCGCGACCGGTGATGCTACCGCTGCAAGTGCCGCACCGGCTGCCGAAGCGCCCGCAAGCTCAGGTGACACCGGGGCGCAAGACCTGCCCCTCGCCCCGGCGGTTCGCAAACTTCTCGATGACAACGCGCTGAAGGCCTCGGACGTCGAAGCCACGGGCCGGGATGGCCGTATCACCAAGGGGGACGTGCTTCGTCATCTGGAAAATGGTGGTGCCGCGAAATCCAAACCCGCGCCGTCGTCAGCCCCGGCAGCACCGTCCGCCCCGACTTTTGTCTCGGCCGACGCATTGCCCGATCGGCCTGCAGACGAACGCGGCGAAGAGCGTGTGCGCATGACCAAGCTGCGGCAGACCGTCGCCCGCCGCCTCAAGGAGGCCCAGAACAGCGCGGCTATGCTGACCACCTTCAACGAAATCGACATGCAGGCCGTGATGGACCTTCGGGCCCGTTACAAGGATGATTTCGAGAAGAAATACGGCATCAAGCTCGGATTCATGAGCATTTTCGTAAAGGCCGCCGTTAATGCGCTCAAGGAAATCCCGGCTGTGAACGCCGAAATCCATGGCGACGAGATCATCTACAAGAACTATTACGATATCGGCATTGCTGTCGGCGGCGTACAGGGGCTCGTGGTTCCGGTGATGCGGGATGCTGATGCGAAGAACTTTGCCGAAATCGAGGCCGGCGTGACCGATTTCGGCAAACGTGCCCGCGACGGTGATCTGTCGATGAAGGACCTCACCGGTGGCACCTTCACCATCACAAATGGCGGCATCTTTGGCTCGATGCTTTCAACCCCGATCCTCAACCCGCCACAGTCGGGCATTCTGGGCATGCACAACATCGTCAAGCGCCCCGTCGTGGTCGATGACGAGATCGTCATCCGCCCGATGATGTATGTGGCGCTGAGCTATGATCATCGCATCGTCGATGGTCGCGAGGCAGTGACATTCCTGGTCCGAATCAAGCAGGCCATCGAAGATCCCGAGCGCCTTCTGATCGGAGTCTGATCGACCATGACAGAAACTCCCTTCGACCTTGTTGTCATCGGTGCCGGTCCGGGCGGCTATGTTGCTTCGATCCGGGCGGCCCAGCTTGGACTCAAGGTTGCTTGCATCGACAAGCGCAAAAGCCTCGGCGGCACGTGTCTCAATATAGGCTGCATTCCGTCCAAGGCGCTGCTGCAGTCCTCGGAACATTACAGCCATGCCCGGCACGGTCTCGCGGCACATGGCGTGAATGTCGGCAAGGTTTCCTATGACCTGAAGGCCATGATGGGCCACAAGGACAAGGTCGTTGAGGACAACACCAAGGGCATCGAGTTCCTGTTCAAGAAGAACAAGGTGACCTCCGTCCACGGGACAGCCCGCATCAAGAGCGCCACCGAAGTCGAAGTCACGGCCGAAAACGGTGACACCCAGACCCTCAAGACTGGGTCGATCCTCATCGCAACCGGTTCGGATTCCGCACCGCTGGCAGGGCTGGAGATCGACGAGAAGCAAATCGTCACGTCCACCGGCGCGCTGACACTTGAAACCGTGCCCAAACATCTGGTTGTGGTCGGCGCAGGCTATATCGGACTGGAAATGGGTTCGGTCTGGGCCCGCCTGGGCGCCAAAGTCACGGTGATCGAATATCTGGACCGCATCACGCCCGGCATGGATGGTGAAGTCGCCAAGGCATTCCAGAAAATTCTCGAAAAGCAGGGCATGACCTTCCGGCTGGGCACCAAGGTGACCGGTGCCGAAACCCTCAAAACCAAGGTGAAACTCTCCGTCGAGCCTGCCGCAGGCGGCGATGCGGAGACAATCGAGTGCGATACGGTTCTCGTATCCATCGGGCGCCGCCCCTATACCGACCAGCTTGGTCTGGAAGAGGTCGGCGTGACGACCAATGATCGCGGTTTCGTGGAAATCGACGCCCATTTCCAGACCAGCGTGGAAGGCATTTATGCCATCGGCGATTGTGTCCCAGGCCCCATGCTTGCGCACAAGGCAGAGGATGAAGGGGTCGCCGCAGCGGAGATCATTGCCGGCGAGTCCGGACATGTGAACTACGACGTGATTCCCGGTATCGTCTACACTTGGCCCGAGGTCGCTTCGGTCGGCAAGACCGAAGAACAGCTCAAGGAAGACGGGATCGCCTACAAGGTCGGCAAGTTTCCGTTCTCGGCCAATGGCCGCGCCCGCGCCGCCAACGACACCGACGGCTTTGTGAAGCTTCTGGCCGATGCCAAAACCGACCGCATCCTCGGCGCACATATTCTGGGCCCCGATGCAGGCACCCTGATCCACGAGATCGTGGTGGGTATGGAGTTTGGCGCATCAGCAGAAGATATTGCGCGAACCTGCCATGGACATCCGACCTTGTCGGAAGCCGTGAAGGAAGCCGCACTGGCCTCAGCTGGACGCACCATCCATATCTGACAAGGGCTAATTGGCCGGCAGATACCGTTTCACAGCCCGGGACAGCTCCTGAAGATCGAGCGGCTTGCGCAAAAGCTCTGTGGCACCCGCCGCCAGCGCTTCAGTCTCGGCCTCCCGCAGCACCTGCCCTGTCACCACGACAATCGGGAGCGTGCCGTTCTCTGCCCGAATGTTGCGGATCAGGTCCACACCGTCACCATCGGGCATGCGGAGATCCGTTATAATCAGATCGGCCGGGTCGTCATGATGAGACGTCAGGGCCGATGCGCCGCTGCCGGCCATGGTGGTCCGGATCGATTCACCTTCAAGAAACCGTGACATCTGCTGGGCCGCAAGCGGCTCATCATCGACCACTAGAATATGACGGCTGTTTCCCATTACCTGTCACCTTCCACCGATACCGTTGTCTCTGCAACATTCTTTGGTGCGATACGAGGTAACTCGACAGTGAATGCGGCCCCCGCCGCGTGGTTGCGGGCAGACAGATCACCATCCATCCCGCCAATGATGCCGTAGGAAATCGACAACCCGAGTCCGGTCCCTTCGCCAGGGCCCTTGGTTGTAAAAAACGGCTCAAATACACGCTCGAGAGATTCCGCAGGGATCCCGCCGCCATTGTCGCGCACAACCAGGCGAACGATCTCCCGGGACGGATCATCGATGATCTCGAGCGCGATCTCGCACCGCTCGATCACACCGTTTTTCCGATTTCGCACGACGGCATCACGGGCATTGAGTATGAGGTTCACGATAACCTGCTCGAAGCGGGACGGCTCCCCATAGACCCGCCCGCATTGCGCTGGCGCCTGAAGCGAGACCTCGATGCGGTGCTCGGCAAGCTCGGGCCGCAGCCAGTTCAGAGCCTGATTGGTCGCACGGACCACATCAAAAGCGATCTTCCGGCCGTAATCGTCGCGACTGAATATCCGCATACTCTGGATCGTTTCCGACATGCGCCGGGTCTGTCCGCCGATGACCTCAAGCTGCTCGGAGAGCTGGTCAAGCTGCGCATCCCCACCGTGCTTCAGCAAGGCCGCCTGGGTCGAATCCGTGGCTATGCGGATGATATTGAGAGGCTGGTTCAGCTCATGCACCACACCAGCGGCCATCTCTCCAAGCACTGCAAGCTTGCTGGTTTGTGCGAGCTGGCGTTCTTTCAAGGCCAGTTCGGCTGCGTCCTGAGCTACTGAACGCGCGACATGGATCACGCGACGCAGGAACACAGTGCCAAGGATCAGCAGAACGACAACACCTGCGATCAGCCACGGTAAAATATCAGTGAACAGCGCTGATCCCGGATGGGGGGGGCGTCCAGACAAGCCATCCGACCGGCTGCCCCAGGCCATCACGCAATTCATGGGACAGCACATCCAGACCCGCAACCGGCGCGGTTTCCGACAGCGTGAGCCCCTCAAACCCGAATTGGGCCGACACGGCGGCAAGCAGATCCGGGGTCATATGGCGTGCATGTATAAGAACCGGCCTTGGGCCGTAAACCAGCTGGTCTGCGGTCGGATTTTCGGGCGTCAGCGCACTGACGGCCACCAGACGAATTCCACTGCCGTGCGACAGATAGGCCGAGACAGGTTCGGGTTTGAACATGGGTTTCGCACGGGCTGCCGAAATCAGCTCCATCAAGCCGGGTCCGAAATAGCGCAACGCATCGTCGCGCGAGGGCACACCGTTGCGATAAGCAAACATCGTCCAGTCTGTATCGGCGACAACAAATGTCTCGCTGACATAATACGTCTCGGCGACGTGCAGCCCGATGGTTTCGTGCGCCCATTCGAGGTCCGGGTTCACAACCAGTTTCTCTAGCGCTTCATCCCACCAGGTATAGTCGAACACCAGTTTCCCGAGATCGCGTTCCAGATTCGAAACAACGGCATTCATTATTTCCGACGAGGTCCGGGCCGCGACCTGATCCTGGCCGCGTGCCGCAACCCAGATCAGGGTCAGGATTGCGGCAAGCGCAATCAAAACCGCTATGGCAACGGGCGCGATCATGCGACCGACAAAACGTGACATGTTGAGATTGATGGCGTCAGGCGACTCGGTCATACGCAGAATCCAGACCTTGGAGATGCCAGAAACTAGTTGCTTTGCATGCCGTCTGCAATTGTCCGGACGTCCCATTGTATCGCCAGATCGTGCTAGTTTTCCGGACGGTTTCTTCCGCCACCAACACGCGCATGCAAACAGGGATTTCGATGGTCGGCACATTACGCAAATTCACGCGCCGCATGGGGTTCGATGTTTCACCCTTCCCGGGATCAGCCGTCCATTGGGAACGCCTGGTCACGATGCTCGCGGCCCACAACATCGATTGCGTTCTCGATATCGGTGCCAATACCGGGCAGTACGCACGCGCCATCCGATCCAACGGCTATACCGGACAGATCATTTCTTTCGAACCGCTCTCGGGCGTCCGCGCCGAACTGGAGCGGCATGCAGCAGGTGACCGGAACTGGCAAATTGCTGCACAGACCGCTGTCGGAAGCGCGGCAGGACAGGCAGAGATCAACATATCGGGAGAATCGGACATGAGTTCGATTTTGCCGCTGGATGCGACGGCCCATGAAAAGCTCAAGAGCAGCCGGGCTGCGGCCACCGAAACCGTCCCGATCACCACGCTGGAAAACATTCTGGAATCCCACGCGCAGGATGCGGCCGCCATCTTCGTGAAGTCCGACACCCAGGGCTATGAGGATCAGGTTCTCGAGGGGATCGGAAACGCCTGGGACCGGATCTGCGGCCTGCAGCTCGAGCTGTCCCTGCAGCCGATCTATGAGGGCCAGCCCGATCACCTGCCGCTGTTGAACCAGTTGGCCGAAAAGGGCTTTCGGCCGCATTTGATGATCCCCGGATACTGGAGCCGCCATTATGGCCGTATGCTCGAATATGACGCGGTGTTCTTCCGGGACGAGGCCGGTGCCTGACTATCTGCGCGCGCGCGGATGGGCACGGCTGTAGACCTCCATGAGCCGGGCACTGTCGACGTCGGTATAGCGCTGGGTGGTCGACAGGGAGGCATGGCCGAGCAATTCCTGGATCGCCCGCAAGTCACCGCCCGAGGCCAGCAGATGCGTGGCGAAGGAGTGCCGGAGTGCGTGGGGTGTGGCCTCTTTCGGCAAGCCCAGAACGGACCGCAAATCCTGCATCCGTTTCTGCACCATGCGCGGGCTCA
>JAURLR010000193.1 GCA_030831135.1 Alphaproteobacteria bacterium | reverse complement strand
CTCCGTAAGGCGCTGACAGATGGAAAGCCATTCGAGGGCCGAGCGATCAACTACAAGAAGAACGGGACCCCGTTCATCATGCATTGGCGCGTTGTCCCCGTTAAAGTCGGCCGCAATACGAAGGTATGGTTAGCGATCCAGCGAGAGGGATCAGCAGTCGAGTAGTTTTCCTGCTGACAGTTTGAACAGGGCCTCCCATTAGGTCGTCATCGAACTAACCAAGCTTACGAGCAAGGTCCTCGGGTCGCAGCTGGACGTACCGCTGCAGCATTCTGAGGTCTTTGTGACCGGTGATCGCTGCCACCTCCATCACACCCAGCCCTTTCTCGAAGAACCGTGTTGTCGCTTCATGTCTGAGGTCATGGAACCGAAGGTCTGTGATGTCGGCCCTGCGGGTTGCTCTGTTCCACAGGCCCTTCAGAGCCTCGGGGTGGACCGGTATGACGACACCACTCAGGCTTCTTGGTAGAGCTTCGATGGTTTGTCGTGCCAATGGCGATAACGGGACATCCCTGCTGTCACCATTCTTGGTCAAGGGCAGATGGACGTAGCTTTTGTCGAACTGAACATGCTCCCAGCGAAGACCGAGTAGCTCACCTCTTCGCATAGCTGTCTCAACGGCGAGGATTACCAGTGGCTGAAGGTAGGGGTTCGATGACGCCTGACACGACACCATCAGCCGGGCCTCTTCATCGCCCTCCAGCCTTCGGGTTCGCCCCTTTGACTCCGGCGGCTTTCTGAGATTGGCTGCTGGGTTACCGGGGAGGTTGAACCCCCACTCCGACATCGCAATGCGGATAGCGTGGCTGATGAGCGACAAATCACGTCGACAGGTTGATGGCCCAACCTCTTTCAGCCTCTCATCACGGAACCTTGCAAGATGGCTAGACCTTAAACTTGAGAGCCAGATGTCAGACAACCATGACCTACGAAGTCTTTGCACGACGTAGGCCTCGGCTCGATAGCCCCGTTTAAGGGGCGTTACCTCGCGCATATATCTGTCGAGCAGGTCGCCAAGCGAACAATCATCGCCAGACAGCTGACCAAGGTCGATCTTTCGATCTAGCTCGTTAGCCCACCGTCGAGCCTCGGCCATCCGGTCAAAGGTCTTACATTGAGACGTCGTTCCTTGTCTTCTCACGCGGACCGTATAGCGGCCGTTTCTTTTCGTAATAGATGCCAATTCCATCTCCTTTGGAGCGGAGATGGAACAAGGAAGAGGTTCCAAATGGACCAATCATCACGACCAAGCCGGATCGAGACAAAATCCATTTTTTATCAATGCCTTGAAGACGCCCTTGTTGGACTGTTTGCGTGACTCGAACACGCGACCCCCGCATTACGAATGCGATGCTCTACCAACTGAGCTAAGGCGGCACTGTTTGCGGGGCCTTACCTATGTAAGGCGGGCCGCGCGGTCAAGCGAATTGCGTTGCACGACACATCAGTTCGCGGGCTTCTCGAAGGTCATGTAGATCGTGTCTGCCGTGCCTTCCCGGGCCAGCGTGTCACGCCAGACCGAATCGAGCGCCCGGTCATCGAGACCGGGCAGCGGATCGCGCCCCCCGGGCCGCCTCTCGCGCAGCCAGCGCAGGGTGTTCGCCACCCCGAACCGGTGCACAAAACGGGTCTCGACCGGGATCAGGCCCGCCGCACGCCCACAGCGCGAGAGCGAATCCGCACAGAAATACCAGCGATGCACCGTGCGATAGAAGAACGGTGGGTAATCCTCGGGCAGGAGGGACATCAGAAGATCGTCACGATTGGGTGTCGAGATCGTCACCCGGCCACCCGGGGCGAGCAGCGCGGCGATCTCTGACATGAAGGCGCCGGGTGCCGCGACATGTTCGATCACCTGGAAGGAAAAGGCATGTTCGACACTGCCTTCGCAATCCTCCAGCGCATCGGCCGTGAAGTCATAGACGTGAAACCCGCGCTCGCGCAGGGAGTCCTGATAGGGTTTGCCCGGTTCGACCGCGACGACCCAGTGCGCGAGACCGGAGACGAAATCCAGAAAGCTGCCGGCCGCACAGCCGATATCGGCAATCACCTTGTCCCGCAGGGTCATGGGATTGACGACGTTCAGGCGCTCAAGCTGCAGGGGATCATGGGCGGCATGAAAGCCCTTCGTGTCGATCGCTTCACCCAGCAATTCGCGATAGGCGGCATCGGTGTAAACCGCATCGTCCTGGCACGACGCCTCATCAAGGCGCTGCACGCCGCAGCCCACACATTCGGCGACAACGGCACCTGACCGGCTGTTGCCGAAGGCGCCATCGCGCACCGCGCCCTGATAAACCGGGATCCAGCCCTGCGCGCCACAGACGGCGCAGTCGGGGAAAGCCTCGGAATGGAGGGACGTGGTGCTGGCGTCAAAGGCCGGTGCGATGCTCATTGGTAAGCCAGTTGTTTCTGGATGATGATTTCGTTTTCGGCGAGGTGATTGGCGATCCGGATACCGGCATTGCCATCCCCGAACATCTCCGAGCAACCGTAACGCCCGTGCTCCATCTGCTCGCGGACCACCCGTTCGATCTCCTGGCCGTCATAACCGGCATGCCGCACATTTGCGGCATGCTCACGCCCGGACTGGCGGGTCCCGACATTCACCGCCGGCACGCCGAGCCAGGCTCCCTCGCGCAGGGCCGAACTGGAATTGCCCACAAGGGCCGCGCAGTTGTTGATCAGCCGCGCATAATCCTCGGCGGCAAAATTCCGGTAGAAATGGACATTGGCATCGGGATTGTCCTCGCGATACATGCGCAGGCCCTTGGACACATCATCGGAACCCGCATCGACATTCGGCCAAAGCCAGACGGTCTGCATGCCCAGCCGGTCCACGGCATCCAGGGTGGCGCTCACCTGGGCAAACCCCGATCCGTATTCCGTGGTGACCGGATGCTGCAACACGACGATATAGGGCTTGGACGGATCAAGCTGCGCGCCTGTGCCCTGATCATCGCGGAACATGTCGGGGGAGAGTGAAAGCTCGGTATCGACCAGCAGGTCAATCGCCGGACAACCCGTCAGATGCACCGTTTCAGGCGCCTCGCCCATCCGCACCACATAATCATGGGCACGCGCGGTGGCCGGAAAATGGATATGTGCCAGCTTGGTGATCGCGTGGCGCACGCTTTCATCAATCGAGCCGGTTACCTCGCCCCCCTGGGTGTGGGCCAGCGGGATATTCATGTAGCTCGCGGCGATCGCCGTCGCCATGGTCTCGAACCGGTCGGCAACCGTCAGCACGATATCGGGCTGCAGGTTTTCGAACTGGGACGACAGCTCGATGATCCCCATGCCCGTCGACTTCGCCATGGTGGTCGGGTTTTCGCCCTCCACAATGGAGTACACAACCGAGGAGGGTTCAAAACCGTCCGAGCGGATCAGATCCACGACATTGCCGTAGCGATAGAGCAGCGCGGAAGCGCCCACAACGAGCTGCAATTCCAGCCGGTTGTGCCGCTGGATCGCACGCATCACCGACTTGATCCGCGCATAATTGGCGCGGCTGTTGACCACCACACAAACCTTGCGCACCGACGGGCTGCCATTGAGCTTGCGGACACCGTTGGCGGGTCCTGATGCATGATGGTGCACCATATTCGGGCTGTTACGTTTGGACACGAAGATCCTCCACTCTGGTACGGGGTGCCATGACTATGGTCATCCCGTGGCCTGAAGCCTGTTTGAATCACTTTTTCCAGCCGCTATTCCGTCGAGCATGTTTGAGCAATCCGCCAGCATGCGTTCCACCTGGTCACGGAATACCTCCTGGAACACGCCGAAAATCTGCATTCGGCTTTGTGGGTTCGGCGCTCTGTTGAGGAAGTAGCCAGCGACAGGAATCATCGAGAGCATCGAACCCTGGATCGGCGTCATGGCGCCTTCATGGGTCCGTTCAGATTTCTTCACGAAACGGCCGAGGGCTGTTTCGAAAGCATCAAGACTGTCGGCCTGTGGCAGAATTTCGTCGAGGAACTCCCGCACATCGCGGGCGCAGGCATGCCAGTGCGCAACCATCCCTGGAACATTCTGGGCCGCAAGATAGGTTCCAGGTTCTTGATGGATACAGGTCCCTTTCAAAGCCCGGAGCACCTTTGTCTTGTCGAGCAGTCTGCGCGGCATTGTCAGGTCATCCGGTCGGACCGGCGTCGCTCCAGCAATCGCCACACCGTCACTGCAGTTGAAAGCCGTGATGCCAGCTTGAGAAATCATGCTTTCAAAGACCCAGCGGCTCCAGATAAAATAGGG
>JAURLR010000018.1 GCA_030831135.1 Alphaproteobacteria bacterium | reverse complement strand
CGGTTCGATTCCGGCCCGGGCCTCCAAATGCGCGCGCAGAATGCATCGGCGCGACGACCCAGATCAGATTCCCGGAAGACGGTCAGTCGGCCCGGACCAGCAATTTTCCGGTGTTCTTGCCTTCATAGAGCATTTCGATACCGCCACGCGCTGCTTCGGCGCCCTCGAGGATGTGTTCGTTCTGCGCCACCTTCCCCTCGCGCACCCATGCCGCCAGCTGATCAATCGCTTCGGGGAACCGGTCCTTGTAGTCAAAGACCAGAAGCCCCTGCATACGTGCCCGTGCCACCATCAACTGCCGATGGACCCGCGGGCCAACAGGTATCGGGTCCCAATCGGTCAGCGAGACGGTGCCGCAAACCGTGATGCGCGCGCCATGTGCCAGCTGGGTCATGACGGTGTCACTGATCGGCCCGCAAGTGTTGTCGAAGTAGCAATCAACGCCGTCCGGGCAGGCCTGCTTGAGAGCCTCGCCCAGGTCGCCCGTGCGGTAATTGATCGCCGCATCGTAGCCAAAGCTGTCCGTGCAAAGACTGACCTTTTCGTCGTTCCCCGTGATGCCGACCGTGCGGCACCCCTGCAGCTTGGCGATCTGGCCTACCGCCGACCCGACAGCACCGGCTGCGGTCGAGACAACTACCGTTTCGCCGTCTTTGGGCGCGCAGATGTCGAGCAGGCCGAAATAGGCTGTCACCCCGTTCAGCCCCAGAATGCCCAGAGCCAGTGAGGATGGCAGGTCGGTATTCGTGAACTTCCGTTCCACGTTGGCCCCATCGCTCACCGCATAGCGTTGCCAGCCCAACATGCCGGAAACGATATCGCCCTCGGCATAGTCGGTGTTCCGGCTGGCGACCACCTCGCCAACCGCAAAAGAACGCATGGCTGTTCCCAGTTCGACAGGCGGCATGTAGTTGGGCGCGTCGTTCGTCCAGCCACGCATCGCGGGGTCAATCGACCAGTATTCCGTCTTGATCAGGAGTTCGCCATCATTGAGTTCCGGCACTGCGCATTCATCGACTGTGAAATGTTCTGCCTTGGGAACACCCTTCGGCCGGCTCGACAAGGTCACGCGTCGGTTTGTCAGTTCTGAACTCATCGGGTGGTCCCTCTTAAGGATGCAGGTTATGGGTGCAGGCACTTGGTACTGTGGCGTGTCACGCTAGGCGTTGACCGTCAACATGATGCGCCCGAAATGCTTGTTGGCGGCCGCGCGCTCCAGAGCCGCTGCGGCTTCCGAAATGTCGAATGTACTGTCGATCGGCATCTTGAAGACACCGGCCTCCATGGCGTCCCAGAGATCGGCTTTGGCGCTTCGGAACACTTCGGCATGCTCTTCGAGTGAACGTGTGCGACCGGTCGTCCCGATATAGGTCAGGCGGCGCTCAGCGAGCATGTTGAAATCGAACTCTGCCTTCTCACCGCCAAGGCGACCGACATTGATGATCCGGCCATGTATCTTCGTGGCGGCCATGGTTTGATTGAAAATCTTGCCCGATATCTGGTCGATGACCAGGTCCACACCCTTCCCGTCTGTCGCCGCGAGGACCTGATCAACCCAGCCCGGGTCGCGCGAATCCAGCGCGAGATCGGCCCCGAACTCGGCCAGCCGCGCGCGCCGGTCGGCGTTTGTCGAAGTGCCGATGACAAGGCTCGCGCCCAGATGCTTGCCGATCT
This sequence comes from Alphaproteobacteria bacterium, assembly GCA_030831135.1. Taxonomy (GTDB): domain Bacteria; phylum Pseudomonadota; class Alphaproteobacteria; order UBA6615; family UBA6615; genus JABJAG01. The sequence goes on along the minus strand of JAURLR010000018.1, from coordinate 1,625 downwards.
GCAAGCCCATGATGCCGACGCCTGTGCTCGCACCCTGAACCAGAATCGACTGACCCGGCTTGAACGCACCATTGGTGACAATGGCATCGTGCATGGTCAGAAAAGCCGATGAAAACGTGCCACCCTGAATCAAATCCATGCCTTCGGGCACAGGCAATGTCCGCCGATAGTCCGCCACGGCATACTCGGCCCAGCCTGCTGCACCGACCGCCATCACACGGTCTCCCACAGACACGTCACTCACTTCGGAGCCGATTTCGACGACCTCGCCGCAACACGCGGCACCCATGACCTTTGCCTCACCGCCCACATGGCCGTAGTTCTTGCCCTGGGTGGTCAGCAGGTCCGACCGGTTCACACTGCAACTCGCAACCTTGACCAGAACCTGTGTTGGCTTGACCTCGGGCCTGTCGACTTCGGCAAGCCGAATTCCGACTTCGGCCAGAATAACGGCGCGCATTGTCTTCGTGTTCATGGAGTTCTCCGGATAAGTCTCTTTTGTCCACTCGGGACATATGAAGATAACAATCAGGCCAGCATACCCGGGCCTTTGAGTTCCCAACAAACGAGGATTATTGTCCATTCAGACAAGATTTTCTAATCTGATGGAACGATGTACGATCTTCCCCCCTTGAACGGATTGCGCGCCTTCGAGGCCGCCGCCCGCAATCTCAGCTTTGCTATGGCTGCAGCGGAACTGCACGTCACGCCCGCTGCCGTGAGCTACCAGATCCGTGCGCTGGAACAGAAACTCGGGGTCAAGCTGTTCCGCCGGCTGAACCGGGCGGTGGTTCTGACCGATGCCGGAGCCATGATGTATCCGGGCGTTCGAACCAGTTTCGAAGGATTGCATCGTGCGGTTGACCGAATTGGGCGGTCATCGCGAACCGACCGGGTCGTTACCGTGACGATCTCCCCCCATATGGCCGCCAAATGGCTGGTGCCGCGCCTCGCCCGCTTCATCGAGCGGCATCCGGATATCGACCTGCGAATCGCAGCCAGCAACACGACCGTCGACCTCAACACCGACAGTGCTGATATCGCGATCCGCTACAATCTGGGGAACAACCCGGGACTGGTGGCGGAAAAACTGATGGACGAAGCCGTTACGCCGATGTGCAGTCCAGAGCTGCGCGATGGCAATCCGCCTCTTCGCCTGCTGGCCGACCTACGCCATCACACCCTGATCCATGACGAGACCCTCAGGCGGCACTGGCCGGGCAGCACGGGCTGGTCGGAATGGCTGGCTCTGGCGGGACTGCCGGAACCCGAAACCGGTGCGGGCCTGCGTTTCGACCACTCCGATCATTGCCTGGATGCCGCCATTGAAGGCTCCGGTGTCGTCCTCGGGCGCCGGGCTATGGCCAGCCGGGATATCGAACAGGGTCGTCTCGTCGTCCCCTTCGATCTCGAGCTTCCCTTCCGTGGCGGTATCTATAGCGTGACGACCGAAGACAAAGCAGAAAACCCCGATGTGCAGGCGTTTCGCCTCTGGCTTCGCGAGGAGGCTGGCCGCACACCGTTGGGCGTCCCGCTGGTTGCGGATGCATGCGCAGTGTGAATCGCTGCAAAGCGGCGCGTTCAAAGATTTGCATCGTCGCCTTGCCCGCGTAGATTGAAATCGT
>JAURLR010000192.1 GCA_030831135.1 Alphaproteobacteria bacterium | reverse complement strand
GCGCGGGTGGCGATCCCTCCGACGCAGCGTCGGGGCCTGTTGCTTGCCACCCTTGCGGACCGTCATATTGCCACTATGCGAAAAGCCGGTTTCGATCCCTTCGCATTTCCCGCGCAGGACCCCGCAGGCGCAATACGCGTCACGTGGAATGCGTGGCGGGGTCGCTATTGACGATCCGAATCGCGTAGAAAGTCCCGGAAAATCAGTCTTTTGGCTTGATTATCAGCGTGTTTGACCCAAGTCCGTGGGATCGTGCACAGGTTCACGCACGCAACCTGCGAACCAAATGGTTTCTCACGCGTTTTATGTTCATACACTCACCAGAAGAAGAGCGTTTTCATGTCCTTTGAACTTCCCGATCTCCCCTACGCCTATAACAGCCTTGCCCCCTACATGTCGGCTGAAACCCTCGAGTTTCATCATGACAAGCACCACAATGCCTATGTGACCAATGGCAACAAGCTGCTTGAAGAAAGCGATCTCAAAGGCAAAAGCCTCGAGGAGGTCATTGTCGGATCCTACAATGGTGGTGCCGGCGGCGGCCTGTTCAACAACGCCGCACAGCACTGGAACCATGTCGAGTTCTGGAACTGGATGAAGCTGAATGGCGGTGGCGCAATTCCCGGTGAGCTGGAAAAGAAACTCGTCGAGGATTTCGGCAGCATTGATGCCTTCAAGGATGCCTTTGTTCAGGCCGGCGTGACCCAGTTTGGTTCAGGCTGGTGCTGGCTTGTCCTCGGCAAGGACGGCAAGCTGCAGGTCACCAAGACAGCCAATGGTGTGAACCCGATTGCCACGGGCGAAGGCACCGCGCTTCTGGGCTGTGATGTCTGGGAACATTCCTATTACATCGATTACCGCAACGCGCGCCCGGACTACGTCAAGGCGTTCGTGAACGATCTGGTCAACTGGGACCGGGTTGCCGAAATCTACGCTTCGGCCAGCTAGTCTTTCCGTTCCGGCAATCGCGGGAACACCCCAAAACGCATCACGCCCGGGACAAGCCCGGGCGTGATTTGTTTTGATCTATCCGTAAGGACCTATTCGGCAGCGTCCCGGCCATCTGCCATCCCGGCCTCGAAGGTCACGCCGATACCGCGCAATTTGTCGAGCATATCATCACCGAATTCGCTGGCCAGACGGTCGGCCGAGGCTTTTGGGTGGTCGATATCGTTGAAGGATTCCTCGGAATCACCATTGATCCAGACCAGCAGATGCGCGGTCTCATCGCTCACATTCTCGAACCGGCGTACCACGCCCGGCGGAACAGCAATCATGTCGTACTTGTCGAGAACGATCTCGTTTTCGCCCTCATCACCCCACTGGATCTTGAACTGGCCGTCGAGGCACATGAAGGTCTCGCGGGTGAACTGATGGGCATGGAGAAGGGGGCCATTTCCCGGGGGGCATTCGGCGATGATCACACTCATCTTGTCCTGGGTGACGACGGCAGGTGCCTGCGCCATCGGGCCGCCCTGATTCTCCGGTGACATGAGCAGGTAGAGCGTGCGGGCCGTCATGGTTTCGTAGACTTCCTTCGGGATGCCCACATCCGCGTCGTAACTGCTGCTTTGCGGCTTCAAGTTCTTGAAGCGTGCAATCCGGGTGCTCATTTCGTCATGTGTGAAATTTACGGTTTTCATGTCTTCCTCCTGCTTGCCGACAGAAAATGACGGCTCAAACTGCCAGTGGCCCCTAATCTAGCATCTATCCGGGCCGGATTATTGAAGCAGTTCTGTATATCGCGGAAAATCAGTGGTCAATTCAGACCGGGATCCGGCGGGCCCTTGAGTTCGACGATGTTTCCCTCGGGGTCGCGCATATAGATGCTGGGACCGGTTCCTTCTGCGCCATAACGGGGGCCGGATTCGACTATCACAACATCATGGCCCTCGAGATAGGCCCGAAGATCGGCTTCGTTGAAGGGATCGATCTGGATGGCGAAATGGTCGAGGTTCAGGCCGTCATCGCGCGGTGCCGGACCGCCCTTGCTGCCCAGTGGCCCATCAATCGGGATGAGGTCAATCAGGTGCGCTCCAGCACGCACCTGAAACAGGCCGAATTCCTTGTTGTGGCGGTCAACGGTGCAGCCAAGCACATCACAGTAGAAATGGCGCATGGCCTCCAGGTCCACACAGCGGATCACCAGATGGTCGAGTCCGCGCATCTTGAAGGGTGGATGGTCGGTCATCATGTCTTCCTCCGGGCGCGCAGCCGCATCACAACCGCCGGGCCGCCATGGCGTTCGCTGGAGGGAAGCACGGTTCGCGTTTCCGCGAGATATTCGATATCCAGCATGTCGCCGAAATCTTCGCGCAATCCGTCCGCCGTGAACATCATTTCCTTCACAGACGGGCCGCCCTTGCCGATGCCGATGTGATCGGGGGCAAATCCTTCGAGCAACAGCAGCCCGCCGGGCTTGAGGGCACCGGCCATTCCCTGATGGACAGCTTTTCGTTCATTGGGACTCACATGGACGAATGCCGATACGACCACGTCGAATCCGGGGTTTGGCGGGCCCCAGTTCCGCAGATCACCCACCTGTGCATCAAGGCGAACGCCGCGGGCCGCGGCCAGCTTCCGGGCTTTATCCACGCCGATGGGTGATGC
>JAURLR010000191.1 GCA_030831135.1 Alphaproteobacteria bacterium | reverse complement strand
TTCAGGGCGCGGAACTGATGGTGCTCGAAGGCGGCCCCGAAACCATGCGGGATGCGCTGGCCGTGCAAACCGAGGTGAACTTCCTGCCCATCTACAAGGACCAGGCGCTGTTTGCGGATGTGGATATCAACCTGCGCGGCCACGGGCTGTCATTTCACACCATGGTCGGTGTCGGCTCGCGGCCCTATCGGCCCCTGATCAAGGACGCCAACCCGAACCGCGGTTTTGCGCAGGTGATCTGGAGCAATGCGCTCTATTTTCGCGACCCGGCCCAGTTTCCCGAGCTTGCACAAATGCGCCCGGAGGCCCTGCTGAAGATTGCCATCCTGGCGCACGAACTCTATGGGGCGTTCGACTTTGCCGCTGTCGCCCTCCAGCATTTCGGCGCGGCCCATAAACAGGGGCTGGCAACCGGCTATATCCGGGCGCTGATGGCCGCCGACCCGACGATCACCGCCCGCAAATAGTCACGCGAAATTCAGACCGTGGTGTCGACCTTCGGGTCACCGGGCGCCGCCGGGCCGGCAGCCGATTTGGCCACCCCGACACGGGCCGGTCGCAACAGGCGATCATGCAGCGTGTAGCCGGGCTCGATCACCTGGGCCACGGTGCCGTTGGGAAGATCCGTGCCGGGGACCTCGAACATGGCCTCGTGCAGGTTCGGATCAAAAGGCTCGCCCACCGGCTCGATCCGCACAACCTTGTTGGAGGTCATGGCCTGCGCAAAGCTCGACTGGACCGCCCGAACGCCATCGAGCAGAACGCCGAGAAGTTCATGTTCTCCGCGCCGCTCCTCGGGAACGGCCGCCACGGCGCGCTCCAGATTGTCGGCCACCGAAAGAATGTCCCGCGCAAAAGCCGTGATCGCAAATTTGTGCGCATCCTCAAGCTGGCGTTCGCCGCGTTTGCGGATGTTCTCGGTTTCGGCCAGCGCGCGCAGAAGATGATCCCGCATTTCGGCGATCTGGGCTTCGAGTTCGAGTATCCGCGCTGGTTCCCCGGGGCCTTCTTCGACCCCCTCTCCCGACAAGGCGGCAGACAAGGCATCCACGCGTGAGGCATCCGCAGCTGCAGCCTCTTCCGCAGCAGCATCTTCAGCGGCGTCGATGGCAGCCAGTTCTTCGTCGGTGGGATTGTTGTCGTTATCGCTCATTCTTCACTTCCTGCAGTCCCGGGTTTTGCGGGACGATATCAAGGGTTCTAACTCATCAGGCGGCTGACAACCTGGGCCGTATAGTCGACCACGGGTATGATCCGCGCGTAATTGATACGGGTGGGGCCAATCACACCGACGGCCCCGACGATTTCCTGGTTCGCGTTGCGATAAGGCGCCACCACAACCGAACAGCCGGCCACGGAGAACAATTCGTTCTCGGAGCCGATGAAGATCTGGACACCCTCGCCACTGCGCGCAGCGTCGAGCAGCTTCACCCAGGATTCCTTCATATCGAGGGCATCGTAGAGCGTGCGAACCCGTTCAAGGTCCTCGACCGCCTGCACATCATCAAGCAGCCGTTCGGTGCCGCTGACGATCAGCGCTGCCGCAGAACCCTTGCCCGTGGCGGTCGCCAACCCGGCTTCGACCAGCTTATGGGTCAGGCTGTCCAGGTCGCGGCGATGGGTTTCCAGTTCTGCCGCGATCTGGCGCTGGGCTTGCTCAAGCGTCTTGCCGACCATGCGCGCAGAGAGAAAATTGGATGCCTCGACCATTGCGGAAGCCGGCATCCCGTGCGGCACCTCGACGATCCGGTTTTCAACACTGCCATCCTCGGTCACCAGCACAACGAGGGCGCGCCCAGGCGCGAGGGAGACAAACTCGATATGTCGCAGCGGCGAATCGCTGGTTGGCGCCACAACGAGGCCCGCGCAATTGCTCAGGCCCGAGAGAACCCGTGAGGCTTCCGAAAGGGTCTGCTGCAGGCTGCGTCCATGGGTTGCGCATTGCGCTTCGATGGACACACGTTCGTCCTCGGTCAGGTTGCCGATCTCGAGCAGACCATCGACAAACAGGCGCAACCCGGCATCGGTGGGAATGCGGCCCGCCGAGGCGTGGGGCGAGAACAGCAAGCCGGCATCCTGCAGGTCGGCCATCACATTGCGGATCGTCGCGGGAGACAGCTCCACCCCCAGGGTGCGCGACAGGGTGCGTGAGCCTACCGGCTCTCCGGTCTGCAGATAGCCGTCAACAATCTGCCGAAGAATATCGGAACTGCGGGCATTCAACTGGGGAATCGTGCGGCTCATCGGCCTTTTGGTCCATATGGTTTGCGCCCGGTTCAATCAGGCGGGACACAGGGTCAACTTAGGCACGGCCCGCGCCATGATCAAGACGGTGCCCGCCATCGGGCGCAACCATCTATCAAGTGGACGCACGCACATCGAAACGACTAGGTTGCGCGCACTCCAAAAACCCGCCCGATTGGAACCCGCTCATCATGGCACAGAAATCCATCCGACCCTCACGCCGCGCGGCAAACCAGATGCGCAAGGTCCAGCTCAAGACCGGGGCGGCCAAATACGCCGAGGGCTCCTGTCTGGCGATCTTCGGCAATACCCATGTGCTGTGCGCCGCCAGTGTTGAAGAGCGTGTTCCACCATGGATGCGCGGGACGGGCACGGGCTGGGTCACAGCCGAATACGGCATGCTGCCCCGCTCCACCCATGAGCGCACGGATCGCGAAGCCGCGCGCGGAAAACAGTCGGGCCGGACCCAGGAAATCCAGCGCCTGATCGGCCGTTCCCTGCGCGCTG
>JAURLR010000190.1 GCA_030831135.1 Alphaproteobacteria bacterium | reverse complement strand
ATTCTGGAAATAAGGAACCCCGATCGTGTCCTATGAAAATCCAACCAAGATCGATCCCCCGATCGACCCCCAGCATGAGCCTCTGATTGAAGCTCGGCTACCTGTCCACCATGGCACACGGACAATCGCCATCGCGAACCAGAAGGGTGGGGTGGGCAAGACCACGACCGCCATCAATCTGGCGACAGGCTTGGCGGCCTGTGGTCAGCGTGTTCTGGTCGTGGATCTCGATCCCCAGGGCAATGCGTCCACGGGCCTGGGTGTCCTGGAGTATGACGCCGATGTGTACGATGTTCTGATCGGTGGCGCTGATCTGACAAAGGTGATCTGTCACTCGGATATCCCGGGTCTTGATGTGGTTCCGGCTTCGGCAGACCTCGCAGGTGCCGAGATTGAATTGATCGATATCGATCATCGTGAGGCACGCCTGTCTAAAGCCCTTGCGCCGGTGCTTGGACAGTATGACTACATCCTGACCGATTGCCCGCCAGCGCTTGGGCTGTTGACCATCAACGCGCTGGTGGCGGCAGATTCCGTTCTGGTCCCTTTGCAGTGCGAATATTTCGCTCTGGAAGGCATGACCCGCCTGATGAAATCCATTGAGCGCATTCGCCGGGCCTATAATGAAGATCTCAACGTTCAGGGGATTGTCCTGACCATGCATGATGGTCGCAACAATCTGTGCCGGTCGGTGGAAGCTGAAGTCCGTGAATATTTCGGGGACCGGGTCTATCGCACGGTGATCCCGCGCAATGTGCGTTTGTCCGAAGCTCCATCCTACGGGGTGCCCGCACTTGTTTATGATCTCGCCTGCGCGGGCTCCCAGGCCTATGCCAGGCTTGCCGCTGAAATGCTGCGCCGGGAAGGCGTCGGGCCCATCGGGGAGGCCGCAGAATGAACGATACAACCTCAAGACGCCGTCTGGGCCGGGGCCTTTCCGCATTGCTGGGTGACGACGACGAAGATTATCAGGAACTCGACCGGACGAAGAAGCTGCACGAGCTTCCCGTTGAGCAGCTTCACCCGGGGCGTTTTCAGCCGCGCAGCAATTTCGACGATGACGAGATGAACGCGCTCGTCGAATCTGTTCGCTCCAAGGGTATCCTGCAGCCGATTCTGGTACGCCGCGACCCGGTGCAGGCCGACACCTATGAAATCATTGCCGGTGAGCGTCGCTGGCGGGCAGCCCAGCGCGCACAACTCCACAGTGTCCCGGTGGTTGTCCGCGAGCTGAGTGATCAGGAAGCGCTCGAGATCGCCCTGATCGAAAACATCCAGCGGTCTGACCTGTCCGCTATCGAAGAGGCAGAAGCCTACCAAAGGTTGATCGACGAGTTCACACACACGCAGGACGCGCTGGCAAAAGTTGTCGGGAAGAGCCGAAGTCATGTGGCCAATACGCTTCGACTTCTGACACTCCCTGATGAGGTTCAGAAAATGGTCGATAAAGGCCAGCTGACCGCCGGACATGCACGGGCTTTGGTCGGCCGCGACGACGCCCTTGCGCTTGCCCGTGAGATTGCCAATAGCGGGATGTCCGTCCGTGATATCGAAGGCCGTGTATCCTCGCAGCTCGGTAAAACCGGAACGGCGAAGGCTCCGTCGCCCAAAAGCGCAGATACGATTGCGCTTGAACGGGATGTGTCGAACGCGATTGGGTTGAAGGTCGATATCAAACTCAAGGGCAACGAGGAATCCGGTCGCGGGACATTGTCCATCACATTCAAGAATCTGGATCAGCTCGACGACGTCCTGCGTCGTCTCAATCAGCAGCTGCCCCGGGACCGGGACGACGGTTCGAACGAAAAAGCAACGCCCAAAAGGGCTACTTTTTCTTTTAATTCATAGACTTACTGTCTTTGTGACCGTCGCATGCTGGCAATCGCCAGAAGTGTGCGCCCACATGCGGCGCGCCCGGGTGTCCCTGTTGTCTTCAAGGCGAGCTCGGCTTCGGTCAGCCGGACAATCGCCTGCTCCAGTCCCTTCATGGACCAGGAACGACTTTGGTTCTGAAACCGTCCCGCGACCTTCCAGAAGATCGGCGGCCGCAGTCGTCGTGCTGCACTGTCGTAGCTTTCACCTGCGGCCAGTGCGCCTGATACCCGATGAAGTCTCTGGAAATGGCGTTGCGCCGCGCGCATCAATCCGACGGGTTCTCCGCCATCCGACCAGAAACGCTCGATGGACCGGTCCAGATCGGCGATATTCCCGTCCGCTGCTGCAAAAATGGTTTCATCCAGCGATGTCGCGCCGGAATCCCCGATGCTCGCAAGAACATCCTCTTCGCTGACTTCCGCTCCGGGCCCGGCATAGAGGATCAGTTTTTCGATTTCGCTCCGATTGCTTTGCCGATCTTCGCCTAGAATACCCGCCAAGGTCTGCAGGGCTGCGGGCTCGATGCCGATCCCGGCTTCGCGCAACATGGTGCGTGCAAGCCTTGCACGCCCTTCTTCATCATCGGGATAACAGGGCAACGCGGCGCAATCATCACGTGATTCCGCCAGCTTTCGCAGACTCGATCGACCCGTCAGGTTTCCGGCTTCAACCACGACCATTGCATTGGCATCAGCCGCATTTGCCGCTTCGAGTGCTGATTTCAGATGGGACGACAAAGCGTCTCCGGCATCCCGGACAACGACCAGTCGCTGCCCGCCGCCAAAAGACATGGCGAGAAGCTCGTCCGCCAATTGGGCCGGCGCGTCGCTGACCTGGCTTCCCGACAACTCAGCAACGCGGAAAGGATCATTGAGATCTTCAACGATACTGCGGGACAGTGTCAGTGAGCGTTCCCGGATCAGACCGGAATCGGGCCCATATATCAAAACCGCCCGAACCGCAGGGTCTGGCTGTGCAATGAAGCCATCAACGCGACCGGCAGATACCTTCACCGCGCCTGTCCGGTCAGAAGTGTATCCTGATTGCGCAACAGGTAGATCGCCAGTCGATCGACAATCCCGTCTGCAACATCCTTGGCACCGCGCCGCTGCGCGTTCCGCTCCGCCGCAAGGGTGGCGAAATCCGATTGCAGGACGTCGTAACTGTTGACTGAACGCACAGAGCCGCTGGTCAATCTCGCACCATCAGAAATTCTCAGAAGTTCGAAATTCGCGGCAATGGTCAGGTTGGCACGTGTGGCGCTCGAATCCTTTTCCACCGCCAGGCTGGTCTTGGATTCGCTGAGTTTCACATTCAATGTGAATAACGGCGTTGGTGCCGGTCGGGTTGGCGTCAACCGGTTGGTCAGTTCGATGCGCGCGAGTTGTCCCACGCGGTTTTCGATCGGTGGTACTGCAACACGATTGAGAAGGTTCTCTGTGGCGACGGCCTGATCACGTTCGCCGTAAAGCGGCTCGAACCCGCAGCCCGCGAGGATCAGCCCACATATCAGAATGACAGGACCGAGTGCTCTAGACAACGAAGTTCACCAGCTTCTCCGGTACGAATATCACCTTGCGAATATCCTTTGCTCCGATTGAATCCGCAACATTGGGAACACCGCGGGCGGCCTCTTCGGCTGCGTCGCGTTCCGCGCCCGCGGGCAGATCCACAGTCCCGCGAAGCTTGCCATTTACCTGAATGGCATAGGTCACACTGTCGGTGACCAGCAAATTCTGGTCAGCCACAGGCCAACTGACATCACACAGATAATCAGATTGTCCCAGGGTGTGCCACATTTCTTCGGCCAGGTGCGGCATCATCGGCGCGATCAAGCGAATCAAGGTTTCGAGCGCCTCACGCAGGCTCGCGCCATCGGGGCTGCCGGATTTGACGGCAGTCGATAGGACGTTGGTGAGCTCATAAAGCCGCGCAACCGCGCGATTATACTGAAACCGCTCGAGGTCGGACGTAACATCCGCGATGGCACGATGAACCTCCCGGCGTAATTTCAGGGAGGCTTCATCATCGCTGGCGGGTGTGGTGCCGGCGGGTGGCAGCGCATCGGCATTTTCCATGACCAGGCGGGCCACGCGATTGACGAAGCGGAAGGCACCCTGAACGCCTGAATCCGTCCATTCCATGTCCCGATCCGGTGGACTGTCGGAGAGGATGAACCAGCGAGCGGTATCTGCACCGTAATCGCGGATCACATCGGTCGGATCGATCGTGTTTTTCTTCGACTTGGACATCTTCTCGATGCGGCCGACGGTGACGGGGGCGCCGTTGTCGCGCCGCACGGTCGCGCCGTTGTCATTCTGTTCGACGCTTTGCGGCTCGAGCCATTCGCCGTGTTCATCGCGGAAGGTGGCGTGATTGACCATGCCCT
>JAURLR010000189.1 GCA_030831135.1 Alphaproteobacteria bacterium | reverse complement strand
TGCGCCTGCTCCAGGGCGATGTGGGCAGCGGCAAGACGGTCGTGGCCCTGATGGCGATGCTGACGGCGGTTGAGGCCGGGCGTCAGGCCGTGCTCATGGCTCCCACCGAAATTCTCGCCCAACAGCACTATGCGACCATCGCGCCTCTCGCGGCTGCGGCAGGTGTCGAATGCGTCCAGTTGACGGGCCGGGACAAGGGCAAGGCGCGCACGGCGCTGCTCGAACGGCTGGCATCGGGCGACGTGCCGTTGGCCGTGGGAACCCATGCCCTGTTTCAGGACGATATCGCCTTCAAGGATCTGGCCCTTGCTGTCGTCGATGAGCAACACCGGTTCGGGGTGCACCAGCGGATGCTACTCGCCGACAAGGGGCAAGCCGTTGATGTGCTGCTGATGACCGCCACCCCGATTCCGCGCACGCTGATGCTGGCGGCTTATGGGGACCTCGACGAATCCCAGCTGCGCGACAAGCCCGCCGGACGCAAGAAGGTGGTGACGACCACGGCGACGGTCGAACGGCTTGAAGACGCCATTGCGGGGGTCCGGCGGCAGATCGACAGTGGCGGAAAGGTTTTCTGGGTGTGTCCTCTGGTGGAGGAATCCGAGACGGTGGATGTGGCGGCGGCAACGGCGCGCTTTGCAGCCCTGCAGGAACGTTTCGGTGACCGTGTCGGGCTCGTCCACGGGCGCATGACGGGGAAGGAAAAGGATGCGGTCATGGCGCGGTTTGCAGGCTCTGCCTTGCCCGCTCTCGATATCCTTGTGGCGACAACGGTGATCGAAGTCGGGGTCGACGTTCCCGACGCAACGGTCATGATCATCGAACACGCCGAACGCTTTGGTCTGGCGCAGCTCCACCAATTGCGCGGACGTATCGGACGTGGCACGCGCGAGGCGACCTGCCTGCTGCTGTTCGGACGGGAAACCGGCCAGACCGCCCGCGAACGCCTGAAGGTCCTGCGTGAGACCGATGACGGTTTCGAGATTGCCGAACAGGATTTGCGCTTGCGTGGCGCGGGCGATGTTCTGGGAACCCGCCAATCAGGCCTGCCGGAGTTCCGTCTGGTTGACCTCGATTCCCATGCCGAGTTGCTCGCCATTGCGCGTGACGATGCACGGCTGATCATTGCGCGTGATCCAGAACTGAAGTCAGCGCGGGGCGATGCCCTGCGGACCCTGCTCTATTTGTTTGAACGGGATGCCGCCGTGCGCTATGCGCGAACCGGCTGACCCAAAGGGTAATCCAGACTACTCGCCGGCTTTGATGTCGGGCGTGCCTTCATTGGCGGGGCGGTTCGCGATAGGCGAATTGGGACCGATAGTCGGGATATCGCCATTTGAAGCGGCCACCCGCTTGATCGCCTGCTGTTCCGGCGTCCGCCGGTCGAGGGGCGTCACGATCCCGCCGGAAATGATCATCTTGATCCCCTCCTCCACCGTCATGGAAAGCGGGACGAGTTCGCGACGGGGGATGAATAGGAGGTAGCCGGAGGTCGGGTTTGGTGTGGTGGGCAGGAACACGTTGACCACATCATCATCGGTCAGACTCTGGACTTCACCCTTGGTGGAGCCGGTCAGGAAGCCGATCGCCCAACTGCCGCGCCGTGGGTACTCGAACAGCACCACCTGGCGGAACGCTTCGGACTGGCGCTTGAGGACGGTTTCGGCAATCTGTTTCGTCGCGCTGTAAATGCTGCGCACGACCGGCATCTTGTTGAGAATTTTCTCACTGAGATGAACCAGATACCGGCCGAGGAAAATGCGCGTGAGCGCACCCACCACGATCAGGACGAAGATGAACACGATGAGCCCGACACCGGGTATCTCGTGCGGGAAATAGGGATTGATATAGGTGTTCGGGTTGTAAGCGTGCGGAATCAGCGGCGTCACACGCGCATCGACGAATTTCAGCAGCACCCAGCAAAGCCACAGCGTGATTCCGATCGGCGCTACTGCAAGCAGTCCAGCGAAGAAATAGCTACGCAAACGCGCGATCATCCCGAAAGGCCTTTTGCCGCCAAGTCCCACACTGCGTTTGTCCTTCTTCGGTTTTTTGGTCATCGATCTGTCGCTGTTGCCTGTCACATATAGGGACAAGCAGCCGGTCGTGCCAACGTAATGTGGTGAAATTACGTAATGTTTTCGGAATTTTGCTTGCCTGATGGCCGCGCCGGGCGGCGTTGCCGCTATTGGGCTTGAGACATGCGGTGCCGACGAATGAAATGAAGGCTCAAGAAATATCCGGCGACGCTGATGCAAATCGCCCAGGGCAGCGAACCGATAAACAAAGGAATTCCGAATTCTGCGAGCAAATCGAGAATCCGCAGCGACATGACTTCGATCCAGCCGGTGTTGGCGTAGGAGGTCTGTTCGAACTCGGGACGGTAGGTTTCAAAACTCTGCATATGTTCCCAACGTCCCAGAATGAAAAAGCCGGTCTGAATGAACACGTAGAACAGCGGAACGATCGTGAATGCGTTGGAAAGTAACGTCCAGGCCGACGCAATAACGGGATTGAAGGAAAGACGACGAACAGCGGTCTTGGTAATCAGCCATATCGCGAGAACGATCGCAATATGGGCGCCGAAAAAGGGTGTAAAGGCGACAAACAGCCCCACGCACACGGCACGCGCGGTGTATTCGGGAGAGTGGTGGGCATGCAGCACCGGATGGATCAACCTGACCACCAGTTTCGCGATGGAGTCCAGCCAGATGCGGCGGGATGTTTTGATGAACCACTCAACCATGTTGTGCTCGTGTTAACAGCGGAAGGCCTGTGGTGTCGTCGCACATCCCTGACGTCCGGTTCGTGTCAAGATCTGCGCAGCGCCAAGGCCTTGGTTTGATATTGCTTTAAACGCCACCATTGGTGTCTGGGGGCGTGGACACTTCGGGCGATTTGCGTTGTGAACGTCTGAACGTGATCAGGCTCACCGGTATGCTGGCAATATAG
>JAURLR010000017.1 GCA_030831135.1 Alphaproteobacteria bacterium | reverse complement strand
GTCGCTGCGGAAGCCGGTCTTCAGATTCAGACCGCATCGGGCAAGTGGCTGCCCGTTTCCAACATCGAGGGCGCGATCATCGTCAACACCGGCGAATTCCTGAACCGCTGGACCAACGGGCGCTTCATGGCGACCCCGCACCGGGTGATCCCGCCCAAGAACGACCGCTACTCACTGGCCTTCTTCTACAACCCGACCTGGGACACGGTGGCCGACCCGCTCCCCACCTGCGTCAGCGAAGACAATCCGGCCCGGTTCAAGCCGGTGCGCTTTCAGGACTATCGCGACTGGTATCTGAACGTGAATTATCTGACGCAGCTTGACAAGGCCACGCCGGAACCACCGAGTGTCGAAGAGAGCACTTTGCCTCGCTCGCTCTAGGGCAGCGGATCGGGTTCGCCGTTCTTGGTCGGCATCCGATAGGCGACCATGGTCAGGCAGACCGAGGTGTAGAGGCCGATCAGGCCAAGCACCTCGGTGACGCCAACCTCGCCGATGCCCCTATTCGCGCGCGCCCAGAGGTCGTCATCTATGCCGCGCCCCTGCACCAGCGCGACAGCGAGGTCATGGCAAACCGCTTCATCCTCTTTGGGAAACTCAGGTTCCCGGCCCGTGCGAATGGCCTCCACGATTGCCGCGTCCACCCCGGCCTTCTCGGCGGCGGGGCCGTCGGCCGTCCAGACATACTGGGCCCGCCAGCGCTTCGCGGCACCGAGCCCGACGACTTCCACCAGACGTTCCTCCAGCGAGACGCCGTGGCGCAGAAACTCCTCGACCGGTTCGATGCGATCCGAGAAGCCCGGTGACGCCAGCCAGAACTGATAGGGCCCGGGAACATAACCGCGTTCCGCGAGGATCCGGTCATAAACGGCACGCGCCTCCGCGCCAAGATTGTCCGGGTCGAAGGGCGAGAAGCGATCCGGCATCAGTTTTGGTCCTCATAGGTGTTTGAAAGGGTTCCGATCCCGTCGATGATGATATCGATGGTGGCACCCGGCTTCATGGGCAGCGCGCCCGGCCCGGTTCCGCAGGCAATCAGGTCACCGGCTTCCAGTGTCATGGATTCCGACAAGCGCGCGACAATCTCGGCGGGCGACATGAACAGGTCGCTCACGGGATAGTTCTGGCGTTCGCGCCCATTGAGTTCGGCCCGTATCGCACTCCCGGAAAGATCGACATCCGTGACAATCGAAGGACCGAAAGCCCCAAAGGTGTCAAACCCCTTGGCGCGCGCCCATTGGGGAAAGGACGGATCGGCATCGAGCAACTGCATTGCGGTCACATCGTTCACGCAAGTGTAGCCGAAGATCGCGTCTTCCGCGGCGGCGACATCGGCATTTGCACAGGTCTGACCGATGACAATGCCGAGCTCTGCCTCGTAAATGACACGTCCGTCATAAGATGCGGGTTTCCGGATCACGCCGCCGGGCGCGAGGTAACTGGAAGATGGCTTGAGGAAGAACAACGGGTATTCGGGTTTTTCGAGTCCCTGCTTTTCAGCCGAAGACTTCGAATTGTTCCAGAGCGCGATCATCTTCCCTGGCACACAGGGAGTGAGCAGCGTCAGCTCATCCCGGTTGAGGGTTTCGCCCGTCGCTGTTGGCTTCGCGAACATATTTCCGTCATGCACCGCGACCTGTCCGCCATCCAAAGTGCCAAACCCGACATGCCCGTCTTTTTCGTACCGTACCCAATGCGTCACTGTTTGCTCCCCAAACCAAATTCAACCAGCTCCGATATTGCCCGCAGGACAACAGCGCGACAACTGCCGGTCACATGTCGCGCGACCGACCACGCCGTGATCACACTGGTGACCTGCTATCCGTTCAATGCACTGGAACCAAACGGCCCGCTCCGCTATGTCGTATTTACCGAAGCGCTTGAAGCCAGCAGAAGGATACCGGGATCATGAACGCAAAAAACGAATCCGTCATCGTCGCCACGTTCACCAGTTCAGACAAGTTTCTGGCGGCGCTGGAAACCTTGCTCGATAACAGGATCGAAAGTGACCAGATCAGTGTCCTGAGCGACCACGAAGCGATCATCGACCGTTTCGGCCACGTCCCGACAACCACCGAAATGTCCGACCGGGCCGACACGCCGCGCGAATCCATGGATGCCCGAACAACCATCGACCACGCCATCGACTTCATCAGCGAGACTGTCGCGATCCTCACATCCATCGGGGCCGCAACCGCTGCCTATGCCGTCGGCGGTCCGGTCGGTGTTGCCACGGGAACATCGGCGGCCACCCAGCTCTCGGTCGACGAAATCCTGAGCGAACATATCGATGAAGATTGGCGCGAGCAGCTGCAGCAAAGCGTTCAGGATGGCGGGATCATCTGCTGGGTTCACGCCCATGGCGCAGACGAAAAAGCCAAGGCCGAAGCCATTCTGCACGGTGCGGGCGGCCAGCACGTCCACGAACCGGCGGGTGGCTGAGGCGGTCTCACCAGCTGCACATTGCCCCTTGTCGCTCTTGCGCTGCGCGCCCGAAAACAGCAACGTGTGCCCCATAATAAACGACAATCTCGAGGGGGATACAATGCTTCACGAACTACGCACCTACACCGCACTACCGGGTAAAATTCCAGAGGTTCTGAAGGCCAATGAAGAGGTCGGCCGCAAGGTCCGGGGCGATGATTACGGGGTTCTGGAAGGCTACTGGTACACCGAAATGGGTCCGCTCAATCAGGTGATGCATCTTTGGCGGTATGACAGCTTCGAGGAGCGCGCCCGCTTGCGGACCGAACTCGGCAAGGTCGAAGGCTGGACCAAGGAATATGTCCCGCGTTTGCGTCCGCTACTGACCCAGCAGTCGACACGCTTTCTCATCAACACCAAGCCGATTTCCAAACCTGAAAAGGATGGAAACTTCTTTGAATTCCGCAACTACAAGGTAAAGCCGGGCACGGCGAAGGCCTGGATGGATGCCTTCCTGGCG
>JAURLR010000188.1 GCA_030831135.1 Alphaproteobacteria bacterium | reverse complement strand
TGAAATTCGTGAAAGCGGCAGCGGCAAACCGGACGCCGTCCAGTCGATACTGATCGAGACCGTGAGATGAGGCTTCAAGCGCCAGATGTTGAATGCCGGCTGATGCCAGATCGCTCAGGGTTTCGTGCAGGGTGACGGGGTCAGGCGTGGTCAGGCTGGGTCCGGCCTCGAAGCCGTCGGCGTCAAGGCCCAGAGTGCCCATACTCGCAGAATTGTGGCCCAGCAGCGCCCAGATCTGCCGCGTGAAACCTGCGACAGACGACTTGCCATTGGTTCCCGTAATTCCGACGACCGTGCGAGGCTGCTTTTCGTAGAACCGTGAGGCGAACTGGGCGAGGCGCCAGCGCGGGTTCTCGTCGGTGATCAGGCAGGGCGCCTTTGCGTCCTCGCGTTCGATCAGGGTGCCGTCGGGCGCCAGAATTGCGACGGCGCCGCGTGCCAGCGCGTCCTTGATGTAGTTCCGCCCGTCGGTGCCCGAGTTTTCGGTTGCGCTGGGAAGGGCGGCGAACAGATAGCCAGGCTGAACCCGGCGACTGTCTGCGGTGAGACCTGAGATCTCCGTATCGCGCATGATGGGGTCGATGTTCATCATCTCGGGCAACATCAATTAGTCGCATGCGGCCGGCCCTCGGCAGGCCCTGCGGTCAGGTTCACGGTCAGGGCGCGGACAATTTCAGGATCGTTCTCATTCAGCGGTGAAATTCCGAAAAGCGGGGCCATGCGCTTGATGACCGCGCCCACGACAGGGGCAGCCGTCCAGCCGCCGGTTGCATATCCAAAGCTCTCGCGAATGCCCTTGGGCTCGTCGAGCAGGACGTAGACGACGAAGCGGGGGTCCGTGACGGGATAAACACCGACAAAGGATGAGATCAGGGCGTTGCGCTTGTAGCTGCCATTGACCTGCTTTTCGGCCGTGCCGGTCTTGCCGCCAACGAGGTAGCCGGGTGCATCGGCGTTTCGGCCGGTACCATTCTCGACCACAAGGCGCAGGAGCCGTCGCATCTTGTCAGAGGTGTCTTCGGAGAAGACCTGAACGCCACCAGTTTCCGGGGATTTTGCGCGAATTAGTGTTGCCGGTCGCAGAATTCCACCATTGACCGTTGCCGCGACGGCGCTGGCCAGATGGAGTGGGCTGACGGCGATGCCATGACCATAGGAGATGGTCATGGTGTTGATCTCGCGCCAGCGCGAGGGAAACATCGGGGTGGCCTGTTCGGGCAGTTCGATGCTGGAGCGGCGCAGCAGGCCGAGATGGCCGAGATACTTGCGCTGACGCTCGGCGCCGATATCGAGGGCGATCTTTGCCGAACCGATATTCGAGGAGAGTTTGAAGATTTCGGGAACCGTCATCCAGCGGTTTTCGGGGTGATAATCCGAGATGCTGAACCGCGAAATCCGGATCGGCTTGGTGGCGTCGTAGCTCTTGGACATCGTCGCCGCGCCGGTTTCCAGCGCGATCGCATGGTTGAAGATCTTGAACACCGAACCAAGCTCGTAGACTCCAAGCGTGATCCGGTTGAAGCGGGTTTCGTCGGGTGCCTGTGCGGGGGCGTTGGGATCGAAGTCCGGCAGCGAAACCATGGCGACGACTTCGCCGGTCCGCACATCCATGACGATGCCACCGCCGCCGATTGCCTTGAACTTTTCGATCTGGGCGGCGAGTTCCTGGCGAACAATCTGCTGCAGGCGGATGTCGATGGACAGGCGCAGCGGCTCCTTTGCCCCCGCAATCGCCGCGTCCATGCTTTGTTCGATGCCGGCAAGCCCGGTGTTGTCGATATTGGTGAAACCGACGATATGTCCGGCAAGTCGTCCATGCGGGTAGACCCGGCGCTCTTCCTGCTCGAAATCCAGCCCGGGAATGCCGAGGCGATTGATTTCGAATTGCTGGGTTGGCGTCAGGTTGCGGCGCAGCCAGACAAAGCCCTTGTCGGACGCCAAACGTGCAGCGACGACTTCTTCGCTGAGATCGGGCATGACCGCCACGATCCGTGCGGCGGCCGCTGCGGGATCGGAAATCTTGCGGGGATTGGCGAATAGCGATGCTGTCGGCAGGCTGGTCGCGAGCAGGACCCCGTTACGATCAACAATATCGGCGCGTGACATGGCTACCGGGCGCACGATATCGCGCGCTGCGGCACGGCGCAGGTCCTCATTTTCGGTGAGGATGACGATGTCGAACAGTCGGGCACCGACCACAAGGAAGGCGGCCGCCATCAGTACGCCACCGATCAGCAACCGGTTCCGGGCCGTCTCGATTGCCTGTTTCTTGGCGCTTTCCATCTCGATGCGCCGGTTCATCGCGCACCTGCCTGCAGGACGCGTTCATCGTCACGGACGATCTCGCGCAACACGTCATCGAGCGACCGGTGTGTGATTGCGGTCTCAGCCGCAGCGTGGTCTGACGGAGCGCTGGATACGGGAATGATGGTCTGGCGGTCGGGGACTGCCGGTTTCGTCCGGGGCGCGCCTGCATGCAGCAGGATCGTGCGGTCCGGATTGATGGAATTGTCTATCCGGGGCTCAACCAATTCGCGATCCGGGCGTACCGGCAGGGTTCCCGCACCGGTCAGCTGTGCTCCAGAGACGGGGACGAGGTCGAGATGTCGCCGTGCAAGTTCCTCGATCCGCTCGGGCTGATTGAGAAAACTCCATTCCGCGCGCAGCACATGGGTCGCTTCCCGATCACTCGTGATGTCCCGGTTGAGGGTTGCGAGCCGGTCGTCGAGTTCCGAAACCTCGAAAGATACATGGAACAGCGCGCCACCAGCTGCTGCGGCAAGGATGAGAAGAATGGCGGAGGTTGGTCGGATCATGCCGCATCCCCCGTCTTCACCATGCCCCAGGACGGTGCGTCGGTGCGTTCACCAACCCGCAGCCGTGCCGAGCGCGCCCGGGGGTTGCTGCTGGTTTCGGCATCGCCGGGTCGTATGGCGCGCCGTGTCGGCAGTCGCCAGGCCGGCGCATGACGCGCGGGTGCGTCGGGCAGATGCCGTGAGCTGAGCCCGTCACCGCCGCTTCGGGTGCGCAGGAAAGCCTTGACCGGCCGATCCTCAAGGGAATGAAATGACACCACGGCGAGGCGACCGTCCGGGCGCAGAAGTTCTTCTGCGCCGACAAGGCCGCGCTCGAGCTCACCGATTTCGTCGT
>JAURLR010000187.1 GCA_030831135.1 Alphaproteobacteria bacterium | reverse complement strand
CGATGGGCACGCTGCGGGAATTGCCGCGGCCAAAGGGAATGATGCAGAAGGTGCAGCGATGGTCGCAGCCATTCTGGACCTGGATGAAGGCGCGGGTGCGGCCATCGAAGCCCTCGACCAGATGGGAGGCGGTTTCGCGGGCGGTCATGATGTCATCGACGCGAACCGGCTCGCTGCTGTCGAGCGCGAGAAACGAGGCCGCTTCGAGTTTTTCCTGATTGCCGAGGACCGCGTCCACTTCGGGCATCCCGGCATAGGCATCGGGATTGATCTGCGCCGCGCAGCCGGTGACGATGATCCGCGCATCTGGCTTCTTCCGCCGCGCACGCCGGATCGCCTGACGGGCCTGACGCTCGGCTTCCGATGTCACCGCGCAGGTGTTGATGATCACCGTGTCGGTCAGGCCAGCCGCATTGGCGTGGTCGCGCATGACTTCGGATTCATAGGTGTTCAGCCGACATCCGAAGGTGATGATCTCGGGTGCGCTCATTGCGAGGTGCTGCCCATGCCCGCAAAGGCGCTTTCATCAATCACGCCGCGAAAGCTCTCCTCGGCGGGCCCGCACATCACCACGTGCCCGTCCTCGCGCCACTCGATATTCAGAGTGCCGCCATCCACGACGATTTCGACCTTCCGTCCTGTGAGCCCACGACGATGGGCTGCCACGGCGGCCGCGCAGGCGCCGCTCCCGCAGGCCAGTGTCAGGCCCGCGCCCCGTTCCCAGACGCGCAGGCGCAGCCGGTCAGGTCCAATGACCTGTGCGATGCCGATATTGGCCTTTTCGGGAAATAACGGATCATGTTCGAGGTCGGGGCCGAGGGTTTCGATGGGAATCCCGTCGACATCGTCAATAAAGAAGACGGCGTGCGGGTTGCCCATATTGACGGCGACAGGGTCTGCGAGCGGGCCGCGTTCCAGCGGAACATGGTTGGTGTCGCAGTCCTGCGCCAGCGGGATGTCCTGCCAGTCCGTACGTGCGGGACCCATATCGACGCAGAAATGTTCTGCATTGGCGGGGTTGCGCCAGGCTTCGAGGATACCGGCATCTGATCGGATCCGGAGCCGGGTCTTGTCTTCGTTCAGAACCAGCCGGGCAACACAGCGCATGGCGTTGCCGCAGGCCGCAACTTCCGAACCATCGGCGTTGAAGATACGGACACGCAGGTCGGTTTCGGGATCACCCGGCGCTTCGATGGTGATCAGCTGGTCGAACCCAATGCCGGTATGGCGGTCAGACAGCCGTTGCGTACCGGCTGCATCCACGGACACAGCGCGTGACTGTGCATCGACAATGACGAAATCATTGCCCAGACCGTGCATCTTTATGAATTCACGAGCGACCATGAGCGGGATATAGGGCCGTAGGGCCCTCCGCGTCCAGCCCCGGGCCGGTTGGTCCGGTCAGGAACGGCCGAGAGATTTTACCAGCTGAACAACCTGACGCCGGACACGGGAATCGGGAATCTTCTGGAAGGCCTGGTTCAGATCGAGAACCTGGCGTGCCGAACGGGATTCGGGATCGGCTGTGTTGAGACCCTCGGACTGGCCTGTTCGGGCCTTGGCACCCGAGAGGCCTTCGAAGAAATATCCCGGAACGACATCAAGGACATCGCAGAGTTGCCAGAGTTTCGAGGCACTGATCCGGTTGGCACCGCTTTCGTATTTCTGAACCTGCTGGAAACTGATCCCCAGCTGCCGCGCGAGTTCCTTTTGCGGCATTCCGCACATTTCACGTCGTGCGCGCATGCGTCGGCCGACATGGGTATCGATTGGATGTGGCAAGTTTTATTACCCCTGATTTGCCCTGTTATTTTGCTCTCGTGCAATCAAGATCGTTTGGGACGAGCCACGTTTATGGTGGCAGCCCCGAGTTGGTGCCCTGAAAGTTGTTGTCAGGTCAACATTATTTTTACAGCGACGGACCGTACAAAGCGGTCTGCGCGGGCTCTCGCCAGGGTCTCCCGAACCGGGGACATGTCGTTCAAGGCACAGAAGAACCCGATGAGACGGCATATTGTATGCGGAACAAGCCACAAATTCACCGGTTGTCGCGCGTTGACGCAGACATGTCACAAAAATGATCCTATCTGTTTTCGGGACGGTCATTCTGAAAATTGAATCCTTTTCTCGGATTTGCGTCGACTTCGGACTGGCCAACCGGGTGGCCAACCTGAATTGTACCAAACGCGTAGTGCTTGACCGTATTTTCCCCTTCGCATAGGTTCGCGCCATTCCGCATCGATGGCCGATGCGGCCCGGACCGTGAGGTCGGGGCTCCGCCAGTCCGCGAGTTTCGCGCACTGGCGCGTTTGTCGTTGGGCATATCCCTTTGGTGTGTCCGGAAGGATTGGAAGTTGTGTTCGAGTCCCTGAGTGAACGTCTGGGTGATGTCTTCGACCGCCTCAAGCGGCGTGGTGCCCTGTCCGAAGAGGATGTGGCAGTCGCACTGCGCGAAGTGCGTGTGGCGTTGCTCGAAGCCGATGTCGCCCTGCCGGTCGTGCGGGACTTCATTGCCGCTGTTCAGGAAAAGGCGGTTGGTCAGGAAGTTGTGCGCTCGGTATCGCCGGGCCAGATGGTTATCAAGATCGTCCATGACGCCCTGATCGAGATGCTGGGAACGGAAGCCGTTGAGATTGATCTCAACGCACCGGCCCCTGTCGCGATCCTCGTGGTGGGCCTGCAGGGTTCGGGCAAGACGACCACGACGGCCAAGATCGGTCACCACCTCGCCGACAAGCAGCGCAAGAAGGTCCTGATGGCCTCGCTCGACGTGCGTCGTCCGGCAGCTCAGGAACAGCTGCGTGTGCTCGGTGATCAGGTTCTGGTGCCGACCCTCGATATTCGCACCGGCGAGATGCCGGTGATGATTGCCAAGCGCGCCATGGATCAGGCCCGGCGTGAAGGCTATGACGTGGTGCTTCTCGATACGGCTGGCCGCCTGTCGATCGACGATGCGTTGATGGCGGAAGCCGGCGCGATCCGCGATGCCGCAAAGCCTCATGAAACCCTTCTGGTGGCCGATGCCATGACCGGTCAGGATGCGGTCAACACGGCACAGGCGTTCCACGAAAAGGTCGGGATTACCGGCATTGTCCTGACCCGGATGGATGGCGATGCACGTGGTGGTGCGGCCCTGTCGATGCGGGCGGTGACCGGGCAGCCGATCAAGCTGGTGGGCACTGGCGAAAAGATGGATGCGCTTGAGCTGTTCCATCCCGAGCGCATTGCCGGACGCATTCTCGACATGGGCGATGTGGTCTCGCTGGTGGAGCGCGCACACGAGCTTGTTGAAGATGCGGAGGCCGAAAAGATGGCCCGCAAGCTCGCCAAGGGCGAGTTTGACATGAACGATCTGCTCGATCAGCTGCGCCAGCTCAAGAAGATGGGTGGCCTTGGCGGCGTGATGTCCATGCTGCCCGGCGTCGGCAAGATCAAGAAGCAGATGGCCGAGCAGAACCTCGATGACAGCCTGCTCAAGCGTCAGGAGGCGATCATCCTGTCCATGACCGCCAAGGAACGGCTCAAGCCCGCCATGGTGAAAGCGTCCCGCAAAAAGCGCATCGCCGCAGGGTCGGGGACCAGCGTGCAGGAAATCAACAAGCTGCTGAAGCAGTACCAGCAGATGCAGACGATGATGAAGAAGATGAAAAAGATGGGCGGCAAGATGCCCATGGGCGGCGGCGGAATGCCGGGTATGGGGGGCAGTTTGCCCCCGGGCATGCTGCCACCGGGTATGGGGCGCTAGGAGACAACGATGTTCCACCACGTATCAATTGGCGTATCAGACCTCGCACGCGCGGCCGCATTCTATGACGCGGTGCTCGGTGCGCTTGGTCACGAACGGTTCATGGAAAAGCCGGGCACGATGTCCTGGCGTCCTGCCGGTGGCGGTCCTGCCTTCTGGATCAATCAGCGCGAAGACCTGACCGTTGTGCCCGATGACGGGCGTCACGTTGCCTTCGCGGCGCAGTCTCCGATGCAGGTCGATGCGTTCTATGAGACAGCAATCGTCTCGGGTGCTGTCGGTGACGGCGCACCGGGACTTCGCCCGCAATATCGCGACACCTATTACGGCACCTTCGTGCTCGACCCTGACGGGCACAAGATCGAAGCGGTCTACTTGCCGCTGAACTGACCGATACCTCATTGGGGCGCGCCGCCGTACTGCGGTTTGGGGCGTCTTCTTCCAACACAACAGAACTCACGAAACAAAAGGAATTCAAATCATGGCTTTACGTATTCGACTGGCGCGCGGTGGCGCGAAAAAGCGGCCGTATTATCGCATCGTTGTCGCCGATCAGGCGCGTGCGCGTGACGGTCGCTTCATTGAGCGGATCGGGGCGTACAACCCGATGCTTCCCAAGGACGATCCCAACCGCGTGACATTCGACGAAGAGCGGGCCAAGCACTGGATTGGCGTTGGAGCCCGTCCGTCTGATCGTGTGGCCAAGTTCTTTGCCAATGCTGGCCTGATGGATGCCCCCGTGGTGCGCGATCAGACCAAGAAGCACATGCCCAAGGCAAAGGCGCAGGAACGCGCTGCAGCAGCAGCTGAAGCTGCCGAAGCTGCCGCCGCCGCCGCGGCTGAAGCGGCTGCCGCACCGGCAGAGGAAGCTCCGGTTGAAGAGGCTCCCGCCGAAGAAGCACCTGCCGAAGCAGTTGCCGCTGAGGACGCACCCGCTGAAGAGGCTGCTGCCGAAGAAGCACCTGCCGAAGAAGCTGCAGCCGAGGAAGCCCCGGCTGAGGCCGCTGCAGAAGAAGAAAAGTCCTGATTTCAGGAGTTTTGTAAGCCATGAGCGACACCGACCAGGATTCGAACAAACGTGTCTGCGTCGGTGTCGTCACGGGCGCGCACGGGCTACGTGGCCTTGTGCGCATACGTCCCTATACGGACACCGCCGAGGATGTCGCCGCATACGGGCCGGTGACATCCGAGGATGGAACGCGCAGTTTCGAGCTTGAGGTGCGCAACCGGACCGGCAAGGGACAGGTTCTTGTCCATATTGACGGTGTGGATGACCGCACAGGCGCCGAGGCTCTGAAGGGCCTCAAGTTCTTTGTGTCGCGCGATATGCTGCCCGCAGCCGAAGACGACGAGTTCTATCACGCCGATCTGCTGGGCCTGGCCGTTGTCGGGCAGGACGGCGGGACGGTGGGAACCGTGCGCGCGGTCGAGAATTTCGGTGCCGGTGACATGCTGGAGATCAACGACACGCGTGGCGGGGTTTCGACCATCCCCTTCACGCTGGCCGCTGTTCCCGAAGTTGACGTCAAGGCGGGTCGCGTCGTTGTGGATACGGCGCAGATATTGCGAGCGGGCCGCGATGGATAATGTCAACAACAGCGCGAACACCTGGGCAGCAAGCGTGCTCACACTCTATCCCGACATGTTTCCCGGGCCGCTCGGCATGTCGCTCCACGGCCGCGCTCTGGAGCAGGAAATCTGGTCTCTCGACGCCCGGGATATCCGTGCTTACGCGACGGATCGGCATGCGACGGTGGATGCGGAGCCCTTCGGGGGTGGGCCGGGGATGGTGATGCGCCCGGATATCGTGGATTCCGCACTTTCCGATACTGTCAATCTGGTTGACGATCAGCGGCCGATCATCTATCTCACGCCCCGCGGTTGTCCGTTGGATCAGGCGCGAGTCCGCGACCTGGCGGAAGGCCCTGGCGTGATACTGCTCTGTGGCCGGTTTGAAGGTGTCGATCAGCGTGTGCTGGACGCATGGCAGGCCGAGGATGTGAGTGTCGGAGATTACGTGCTCTCGGGTGGTGAACCCGCTGCACTTGTTTTGCTCGATGCCACGGTCCGTTTGTTGCCGGGCGTGCTTGGTGCGGCAGAGTCGCTGTCGGAAGAGAGTTTTGAAAACGGGTTGCTTGAATACCCGCAGTACACAAGGCCGGCCAGTTGGACTGATCGGCAGGGCAATGAACGTCTGGTGCCCGACGTCCTGACCTCAGGCCATCATGGCCGGGTCGCACAGTGGCGGAACGAACAGGCGAAACAGATTACGCGCGAGCGCCGGCCGGATCTCTGGCAGCGTTACGCGAAGCAGGACGAAGAAGGACAAGAGTGATGAACACGCTTCAGAAGTTTGAGGCCGCCCAGCTGGCAAAGCTGCAGGCCAACCGCGAAACCCCCGATTTTGGTCCGGGTGACACGGTGCGCGTCAATGTGCGTGTTGTCGAAGGTGAGCGCGAGCGTGTCCAGGCCTATGAGGGCGTGTGCATCGCGGTGAAGAATGACGGCATCAACTCGTCCTTCACGGTCCGCAAGATTTCCTTCGGTGAAGGTGTGGAGCGTGTCTTCCCGCTTTACGGTCCGCGTGTCGATTCGATCGAACTCGTGCGCCGTGGGCGGGTCCGTCGTGCGAAGCTCTACTATCTGCGTGGCTTGACCGGAAAGCGCGCGCGTATCTCCGAACGGACAACCGGTCGAGGCATGGTGCCGCGCAAGCCCAAGGGAGCCGTGGTGCCGGAGACGGGCAATGCGGAACGTCCCGCAGATGTCGCAACCCCCGTCGAGGCCGAAACCAAGACCGAGTAGATATCCGGCTCCGACAGGTGGGCCAGTTTTAGAGGCAGCGCCCCGGAGCAATTGTTCGCGGGGCGTTTTGCTTTTGCGATGACGTGCAGCAGGAAGAAAAGACAATGGCGCAGCCGAAAACACTGTTCGACAAGATCTGGGATTCGCATCTGGTGGATGTTCAGGATGATGGCACCTGCCTCATCTATATTGACCGGCATCTCGTGCATGAGGTGACGAGCCCGCAGGCCTTCGAGGGTCTGCGCCTGAAGGATCGAAAGGTCCGCC
Source organism: Alphaproteobacteria bacterium (assembly GCA_030831135.1). Lineage (GTDB taxonomy): Bacteria > Pseudomonadota > Alphaproteobacteria > UBA6615 > UBA6615 > JABJAG01. The sequence continues at coordinate 847 of JAURLR010000187.1, read as the reverse complement.
GCCCCGATGCCACGCTGGCTGTGGCCGATCATAATGTGCCGACCACGGATCGCAGTGGCGGGATTGCCGACGAGGAATCGCGCATTCAGGTCGAGACCCTGACGAAGAATTGCGAGGAGTTCGGGATCGAATTGTTCGACATGGACGATATCCGCCAGGGCATCGTGCATATCATCGGTCCGGAGCAGGGCTTCACCCTGCCGGGGACAACCATTGTCTGCGGCGACAGCCATACTGCGACCCACGGTGCCTTCGGTGCGCTGGCCTTCGGCATCGGCACGTCCGAGGTGGAGCATGTTCTGGCCACCCAGACGCTGTTGCAGCGCCCGGCAAAGAATCTGCTGGTGTCGGTCGATGGTGATCTCTCGCTCGGCGTGACAAGCAAGGACATGATCCTGGCCATCATTGGTGCCATCGGTACGGCTGGCGGCACAGGTTCGGTGATCGAGTATGCCGGCGATGCGGTGCGTGCGCTTTCCATGGAAGGCCGCATGACCATTTGCAACATGTCGATCGAGGGCGGCGCGCGCGCCGGTCTCGTGGCACCGGACGAGACCACCTACGCCTATCTCAAGGGGCGCCCGATGGCCCCGAAGGGTGCCGCATGGGAACAGGCCGAAGCCTATTGGCGGACCCTTCCGACCGATCCGGGTGCTAAATACGACAAGGAAGTTCGCCTTTCGGCGGCCGACATTCCGCCACAGGTGACCTGGGGCACCAGCCCGGAAAACGTTGTACCGATCACCGGCTCGGTTCCTGATCCCGAAACGGATGCCCGCGACGACAATGCGTAAGCTTTGAGGCGCCGATAGTCGTAATGCGCCCCTTCTTGGCCGCGTCTTTCATG
>JAURLR010000186.1 GCA_030831135.1 Alphaproteobacteria bacterium | reverse complement strand
TTCGGATCGCGCGATTCACACGTCTCAACGTCAGCCTTGATGTAGATTTCCCGGTATGCGTCACCCCCGGCTTCGCGTGCACGGTCGCGGTCCGCGCGATAGGGCGAGATGAAGGCGGTGATCACGATCAGGCCCGCATCCGAGAGCAGAGCCGCGACTTCGCCCACCCGGCGAATATTTTCGGCCCGGTCTTCCGGGGAGAACCCCAGATTGGCATTCAGGCCTGTGCGGACATTGTCACCATCGAGAACATAGACCTGATACCCCTCATCAAACAGACGGCGTTCAAGCGCCATGGCGAGGGTGGATTTCCCCGCGCCCGAAAGGCCGGTGAACCAAAGGACAGCGGGCTGATGGCGGTTGCGCGCGGCGCGTCGGGCATTGTCGACGCCGTGGTCGACTTCAGTCAGGTTCGAGGCGCGGATCGTGATCTGTGCGCGCTGGTCAGGATAGCTGCCCATCGACACGATGCCGCCGGCGAGCGTTCGATGCCGATCATAAATGATGACACGACCGGTGCGTGGAAGGTTGTCGTGATTGTCTATGGCGACCAGCTGGTTGGTACGCAGTACCACCTCTGCGATCTCGTCCCGCGCCACCTGGGTTGCGTCGTGATCGGACAGGGCATCGACATCAATGACCCGCACGATACGTTCCACGGTGGCCTTCACATGCCGGGGACCGATCTTCAGCCCGTAGGTCTTGCCGATTTCGAGCGGCGTGTCTGCGAGCCAGAACAGGCGCAGATGAAACACGTCTGATTCGATAGGGGCGTCGGTGACGTGGCTAGCCACCTCGCCGCGTTCCACGAAGATCTGCTCGTCCAGCGTGATCCCCACCGATTGTCCGGCTGTTGCGGCATCAGGGGGCTCGGGCGTGTTCCAGCTTTCGATGGAGGCGATGCGTGCGGTTCGGTTGCTCGGGGAGAACAGCAATTTATCACCAGTCTTGAGGCTCCCGGATTCGATGCGTCCAGCGAGAATACGCCGGTCATCGAATTTGTAGACATCCTGAAGGGGCAGGCGCAGCGGCCGGTGTTCGGAGGATTCCGGCAGTTCAAACTCGGCAAGTGTTTCGATCACGCTCGGGCCGTCATACCAAGTCATCCGGTCCGAGGCGCTCGCAACATTGTCCCCTTCGCGCGCCGAGATTGGAATCACCCGGCGTGCCTCCACGCCGATGCCCTTGAGGTAGGATTTATACTCGGTCTCGATCTCCCGGAACCGGGCTTCGTCATAGTCGACCAGGTCCATCTTGTTGACCGCGACCGCAACTTCCCGAACGCCGAGCAGTTGGAGCAGATAGCTGTGATGGCGCGACTGGCGGCGCACGCCCTGATCGGCGTCGATCATCAGCAGCGCGGCGTCGGCGTTGGAGGCACCGGTCACCATGTTGCGGATGAATTCGCGATGTCCGGGGGCATCAATAATCACGTATTGGCGCGCATTGTGGCGGAACCAGATCTGCGAGGTGTCGATGGTCACGCCCTGATCGCGCTCGGCCTTCAGGCTGTCCATCAGGAAGGCCCATTCGAAGGGCATCCCGCGTCGTCGGCACATCTCCTGGATAGCTTCCAGTTTGCCGTCGGGAAGCTGCCCGGTGTCATGGAACATCCGGCCGACCAGGGTGGATTTACCATGGTCGACATGGCCAACGATCACCACGCGCATCAGATCGCCCGCGGTTGTGCCGACGCGCATCTCGTTCATCGGGGATTCGGTTTTGTTGGGCATCACATATACCCCGATGTGCGCAGGCGCTCGAAGGAGTCCTCGGCTTCATTGTCCATCAACCGGCCTGCGCGCTCGGGTGCACGGGTGGTTTCCAGTTCCGCGCTGATCTCGTCGATATTCGCTGCATCACTGTCGATGGGCGCGGTGATGTTCTTTTCACCCAGTGAGCGATAACGTTTGCCGCCTTGTGAAAAATAGAGCGGGTTGATCGGAATCTTCTCGCGCTGGGAGTAACGCCAGATATCGATCTCGGTCCAGTGCAACAGGGGATGGATGCGTAGATGTGCGCCTTCGGGCGTGTCGGTGGTGAACTGGTCCCAGAACTCCGGAGGCTGATCGCGGAACTCCCAGGCGCCTGACAGGGCGCGCGGGCTGAAGACGCGTTCCTTGGCGCGGGTGGCCTCTTCGTCGCGTCGGATGCCGACGATGATTCCCTTGTAAGTGTCGTTCTTCAGAAGCTGGGCAAGTCCCGCGCTCTTCCGGGCTGCCGCGCGGGTCATCGGTGGCAGGTCGGGATCCATATCGCTTTCGGGTGGGCAATCGATCACGATCAGATCAAGGTCCCACGCCTTGGTGTACTGGTCGCGATAGGCATAGACCTCGTCGAGTTCCATGCCGGTGTCGAGCTGGACCACGGGAAACGGCACGCGCCCGAAGAACGCCTTGCGGGCAAGCCAAAGCACCACATTGGAGTCCTTGCCGATCGACCAGAGGGCGGCCAGCGGGCTGGCGGCGGCATAGGCCTCGCGCAGGATGTAGACGCTTTGGGCTTCAAGTCTGTCGAGACGGTCCATTACAAAGGGTTCTTTTGCGAGTGGTCTTGGTTTGAATTTCGGATCAGAAAAGCACCCCGGCCCCGCGTCGCGCCAGAGCTGGACTTCGAGGGTATGCAGTGCGTCGTGTATCTGATGGGTTGTGTTTAGGGATTCGAATGCCTGATGCAAGTCCAATCGTTGCAAATTCCGCAATTGCTCTGCACGCGATGAGACTTGGTATGATATACGCGGCGCGTTAATAGCCGGTCGTTTCACTATTGCCTGTGGTGTTGTCTGCGTCAGGCCCGGGAGTTGTCGTTCATGTCTGCATCACCGCGAATCGCCGTTATCGGGCTGGGTTATGTCGGCCTGCCGCTCGCGGTGCATCTGGCATCCCATTTTGAGGTGACCGGTTTTGATGTGAACACCGACCGCGTCAGTGAGTTGTGCGCCGGAGAGGACCGCACTGGTGAAATCGGCAAGGAACAACTGGCCGCGACCACCATGGCGATCACCGATGATGAATCGGCAATGGATGGCGCCGATGTCTTTATTGTCACCGTTCCAACCCCCGTGGACGCCCACAACCAGCCTGATCTGTCCGCCGTACGTGCTGCCAGTCAGACCGTGTCGCGCTACCTGGGGAAAGGCGCGATCGTTGTCTATGAATCGACGGTCTATCCGGGCGTGACCGAGGATGAATGTGGCCCCATTCTGGCTGAAGGTTCCGGCCTGGTCTGTGGTGAGGATTTCCACCTGGGCTATTCGCCCGAACGCATCAACCCCGGCGACCGCGAACACACTGTGGACCGGATTACCAAGATTGTGGCCGGGCAGACCCCGGCCGTGACGGAGAAGCTTGCGGAAATCTATGGCGCGCTGAACGGTGGTGACATCTATCGCGCGCGCGACATCCGCACCGCCGAGGCCGCCAAGGTGATCGAAAACGCACAACGCGACATCAATATCGCCTTCGTCAATGAAGTCGCCATGATCCTCAATGGCATGGGACTGAACGTGCATGACGTGCTGGATGCCGCGAACACCAAGTGGAACTTCCTGCCATTCCGGCCCGGTCTCGTCGGCGGTCACTGTATCGGTGTTGACCCCTTCTATCTGGCCCATGCCGCCCAATCGACCGGGCTGCATCCCGAGATCGTTCTGGCCGGTCGGCGGATCAATGACGCCATGGGCGCTTATATCGCGCGTGAAATTCACGACGCGCTGGGCGGCAAGACGGGCCGCATTCTCGTGCTGGGCCTGACCTTCAAGGAGAACGTGCCCGATTTGCGCAATTCGCGGGTGGTCGATGTCGTTTCAACCCTGCGGGCATGCGGGCATGACGTGGATGTGCATGACCCCCAGGCATCGCCCGCCGAGGCGCAAAGCATCTTCGGGATCGACCTGCTGACCTCGCTCGATGGTCTGTCGGGATATGACGCGGTCGTGGGGGCGGTGAAGCATCGCGAGTATGATGATCTTGGTGCGGTGGCGCTGGAATCGTTGCTTGCCGGGGACGGCCTGCTTGCCGATATCAAGGGAATCTGGCGGGGGCTGACGCTGCGCCCGGAAATTCGCCGCTGGCAACTCTAGAAGATCGAGGCAAAGTCCGCATTGGCACGACGATAGTCGTCGATCTGGCCGATATCGACCCAGTATTCCTCAACCGGATAGGCGCTGGTGCGCATGCCGGATTCGCGACAGTCGTCAAACAGTTGCGGCATGTCATAGGCCTGGTCGCGCGGCACGAAATCCAGCGCGGCGGGGCTGAGGACATAGATTCCGGCATTGATGAAATGCCGGGTGACGGGTTTCTCCCGCAGGCTGCGGATTTCATTGTCATCGACATCGACGACGCCGTAGGGGACCTGCACCTCATAGGTGCGAACAGCCATGGTCGCGGCGGCCTCGTTCTCCCGGTGAAAATCGATCATCTGGACCGGGTCGACTTTGGACAGGATATCCCCGTTCATGACGAGCATCGGTTTGTCCTGTTCGCGTGCCAGCCGGGCAAGCGGCCCGGCCGTGCCCAGAGGCATGTCTTCCTCGATATAGGACACGTCGACACCGAGTGCGCCGCCATTGCCGAAATGATTCCGGATGACCTCGGCGCGGTAATTCACCGAAATATGAAACTCCGAAAACCCCGCCGCGGCAAAGCGGCGAATGATGGTTTCGAGGATCGGCCGCCCGCCCACATCGAGCATCGGCTTGGGTGTGTGTTCGGTCAGCGGGCGCAGTCGCCGGCCTTCACCACCGGCCATGAGGATGATCGGGTAGGGCTGGCTCTCGGGGGCCAGCAGTGAATCGAGCGTGATCAGGTCGACCGCGCGGCCGGCGAAATCAATCACCGGGATATGCTTGATCTTCTCCCGTCGCATGAACGCGAGCGCATCACCGCGCGGTTCACCGAAGCGGATGCTGCGCGGGGACGGGTTCATGATGGTGCGCACGGGCGCGTCGGTCTGGATGCCACGCAGCAGACCACGACGCAGATCGCCATCCGTCACCGTTCCCATGAGCTTGCGCTGCGGGTCGATCACAAGACCGATCTGCACGCGCTGGCTCGTGAACCGTTCGATCAGCGTGTGGATCGAGGTGTCGGGTCCGATCAGACTTTGGGCCAGCAGCGACACCGGTGGCGCCACAGGCTTGAGGGCCGGTGTTGCCGAAACCTCGGCGTCGCGCAGGGCGGGCATATGTGAGACAGCGTATTCCATGGCTTTGTGATCCATAGAATGCGCGGAAAACTTTAACGATCGGTTGACGACGTTGTCCCGGTCTGGACCAGCCCGGACCCCGAGGGCAGCAGCAAACCACGCGCGGCCAGATCTTCGGTCACCGGCAAGTCCATCCGGGGATTGTCGGCATACATCGGCATGTGATGCAGCGGCGTCCAGACAGCGCGGCATTGATACCCATTGGCATTCAGTGCGGCAAAGGCATCGTCACGCGCCTGCATCGTGTCGAACAGGATTGTGTTGAGCCAGTGATTGCTGTGCCCCCAATCCGGCGGCACCATCATTGTTACACCTTCGAGGCCAGAGAGTGCTTCTGCGTATCGGGAGGCCAACTTGCGCTTGGTTTCCAGTTTTGTGGTCAGGGTTTCTAGCTGGGCGCATCCCAGAGCAGCATTCAGGTTAGGCATCCGGTAGTTGAAGCCCACCGCATCATGGATCAGCTCCGTGCCATCACCCGCCCGTGCCGTGGTCGTGAGATGGCGAATCCGGCGCGCGAGCAACGCGTCATCGGTGATGATCGCCCCGCCACCCCCGGTGGTGATGGTCTTGTTGCCGTTGAAGCTGAACACGCCGGCGCGTCCGAAACGCCCGGTGTGCCGGTCACCAATCGAGCTTCCCAGAGATTCTGCCGCGTCCTCGATCAGGATCAGTTCGTGGCGCGCGGCGATCTTGTGCAGGGCGTCCATGTCGACGGGATGGCCATAGCAATGCACCGGCACGATTGCGCGCACCGGAGCGTCGGTATGCCGATTGAAAACCTGTCCGTCCCGGTGGATCAGGAGCTTGTCGAGATAGAGGCCGAGCGCGGCGGGATCGATGCCGAGGCTACGGCTTTCGCATTCCACGAAGTGCGGAGTCGCGTCGCAGTAACGGATCGCGTTGGCTGTCGCGACAAAGGTAAAGGACGGGACGAGAACTTCATCGCCGGGGCGCACGCCTGCTGCGTAAAGCGCGGCGTGCAGGGCAGCGGTGCCGTTTACCGTAGCAATCGCATGTTGCGCACCGGTGGCGTCCATCATCATCGCCTCGAAGCGGTCCACCCATTTTCCGACCGAGGAAACCCAGCCTGTGTCCAGGCAATCCTTCACATAGGTCCAGGCATTACCGTCGATCTCGGGTGCGTGCAGCGGGTGGGGGCCGTCGTCGGGAGAAAGAACGCGCGCAATCCGTTCAAGGATGTCCGCTCCCATTGGGGAATGTGTGTCGATATCCGAAAAAACGAGCTGCTCAGACATTGTAGAGATGCGCCTTGTACCCGGCCCGGTTCGTCGGGTTTGCAAACCAGTCGATGGTGGCTTGCAGGCCTCTTCGGAACCCGGCCAGGCCGGCATGGGCAGGCTGCCAACCAATCAGTTCGGCAGCCTTCTTGTTGTTGCACCACAGGCGCTCGACTTCCGAGGCATCGGGGCGCAGGCGGGTGTCTTCGGTTTCGATCCTGATCTCGACTCCCATCAGTTCGGCAATGGTCCGGGCGGTGTCGCCCACGGAGATTTCGAAATTGGTGCCTATATTGACCACGTCCCCGACCGCGCCATTACTGGCGGCGGCGGCCAGAAATCCGGCGACGGTGTCGCCGACATAGGTGAAGTCCCGGGTCGGGGCGGTTGCACCAAGGCGGATCGTGGCCGGTCCGATTTTCGGGTCATGGGCGGCAAGCTGGGTGATGATTGTCGGGATCACCGCGCGCGCGGACTGGCGCGGGCCGTAGGTGTTGAAGGGGCGCACCACGGTCACCGGTGTCCCGAAGGACCGGCCATAGCTCAGCGCGATCTGATCGGCGCCGACTTTTGTCGCCGCATAGGGGGATTGCGGGTTCAGCGGATGTTTTTCATCGATCGGCACATATTGCGCTGTGCCATAGACTTCGCTGGTGGAGGTGTGAACCACCCGCGAGACGCCCAGATCGGTCGCGGCCTGAACCACGTTCAGGGTGCCAGTCACGTTCGTGTCGACGTAACTCTCGGGGGCCAGATAGGAATAGGGAATGCCGATCAGGGCGGCCAGATGCAGGACTGTGTCGCACCCGGCCACGGCCTGTCGCACGGCGTGTGAATCCCGAATGTCGCCGGCGATGATCTCGACTGCGTCGAGAGTTTCCGGCGCGGCATCATCGAGCCAGCCCCAGGAGCCACGGGAATCGTATTCCACAAAGGCGCGTATCTCGGCTCCGTCCGCGGCGAGTTTTTCAACCAGATGGGAGCCGATGAACCCACCCGCTCCGGTAACAAGAACCTTCGACACACTGCCTCACATGGATCTGCGACCGATGGACGGCCTGATCCGATGATCGTCGGCGAGGATGGTTAAGGAAAGGTAAGGATGCGCGCTTCGCGAGCGCGTTTTTTGCAGGCTCTAGGTCTTCTTCGGGACTTTTTTCAGGGCCCATTTGACCCGTGCTGCGTTGGCGCCAGCGTCCAGCGTGCCGGAGACAACGACCTGTTCGGTGCGCCGCACCTCGTCGGAGGTCCCCAGATAGACGCTTTCGGCGAGCGAGAGCGTGCCGCCTTCGGCAATCAGCCGCCAGCCGGTGCCTGAGGGCAGGCGCAGCAGGACGGCCGAGCCGTTCTGGACGAGTGAGGCCTGGACGGCGGGGTACAGATGGAAACGCAGGGCAAAACCACGCGCCTCGCGCGACGCGTTGCTCGAATCGCTGGGCCGGATCAATGCGTCCTCGCCGCGAATGTCCTCGCCGCCGGCGGCCAGATAAATCCGGCGTTCATGGCTGAGGCCGAAAACCGGCACATAGCCATCATGGCTGGCGTTGATCCAGTGATTGCCGTCATCCTCGCTGCGTTCACTGGTCACGGCCTGGGGCCGCCGGCCAAAGGTGCCGTCGGTCAGAATTTCAGACGAGTTCGTGTCATCGACCACCATCGTGGAATGGGCCGCCGTTGAGCGCTGGACCGAGGCCCAGGGATCACGGTTGCCCGGCCGGGCACCGCAATTGGTGATCAGCCGTTCCTTGCCGATGGAAACCTCGAGGCTGAGGGTGCCAGCATGTGCTGATGTGTCCAGCCCCGCCTGGGGTGGTGCGCCGGTGTCGATCAGCGCCACCGTGCGGTTGGCGACCAGCCGCTCGAATCCCGATTGGGGTGCGCGGGCGGGGGCCCGGCCACGGGCATCGGCCTGTGACAGCAGCATGTCGAGCAGCCGGTCTTCGCCCTCACCGCTGCCATTGAACAACGCCAACCCACCGTCATTGTGGCGCAGCATGCGCAGGAAGGGCGCGGCGCGATCAATTGCAGCCAGCAGGAAGGATGGAATTTCGATCCCGGCGGCCAGCAGCGCGCTGCGCACATCCACCAGATCACGCAGCACAGTGGCCTGGGTCTGCGGGTTGCGGGAAATGTGCCCACCATCGGGGCGGATCTGACGGTCCATCGCGCGTTCGAGAACCTTCAGGCCCTGACGTACGGCGCCGTCATTGTCCCCCAAAGCGGCGCCCGCTGCGACCAGACCCTTGGCAGCGCGAATTAGCCCCGCCCCTTCGACGCCGCCGGGCAGGACACGCGCAAGATGCTTGGTCTGACGGGCGATGGTCGCGATATAGCGCCGTCGATACAAATCATCGGCGGAGGCACAGAAGAAATCGTGCTGGCCCAGCCAGGCATAAAGTCGGGTCGCCAGCACATCGGGTCGCCAGGCGATTTCCTGCCAGCCGGTCTGGCGTTCGATCCAGTCGCCGACCAGATCGCGCGCGCGTCGTCGTGCGGCGTCACCGCCCACGGCGCGGAGGTCGCGCAGCCAGTCGAAGCCGTGCAGCTCGGCCAGCCAGGCATCACTCATCCCGACCGGGTGCCAGGCGTGTTTCCCGCCGCGGACGGTTTCGCCCAGGAACGATAATTCGCCAGCGGAAATCGCGCTGCCCCGCTCGGCATTGCCCGGCCAGGAGTCCGGCGGGACGACGGCAAGCTCGGTGGGCGCGCGTCCGACCAGCGTGTAGCGATAGATCGGCGTGGCATAGAGCAGCTTGCCCACGCCATAGCGAAAGTCCTGAAACGGGTTGCCGCTCATATGGTGCTGCTCATGGGCTGCGTCTCAAGGCCGGTCGTGCATCATCCGGCCCGCATGGCCGTGATGTTATCAGCATAGGAGTCCGGTCCACCTCGGAAGGTTGCCGTCCCGGCGACAAGCACATTTGCCCCTGCCGCGATGGCGCGCGGTGCCGTGACGCGGTCAATTCCGCCATCGACCTCCAGATCAATATGCTGGCCACCCCCGGCCATGTGATTGTCGATCCGCGCGCGCAGGGCTGAAATCTTTTCCAGCTGGCTTTCGATGAAGGCCTGTCCGCCAAACCCCGGGTTCACGCTCATCACGAGAATCAGGTCGACCATGTCCATCACGTTGTCGATCACGCTGACGGGGGTTGCCGGGTTCAGGACGACCCCGGCCTTCTTGCCGTGGGCGCGAATGGTCTGCAGCGAGCGATGCAGGTGTGGTCCGGCTTCCGGGTGCAGCGAGATGATATCTGCCCCGGCTTCGACAAATCCTTCGATCATCGGATCAACCGGGCTGATCATGAGGTGGACGTCGAAAGGCAGGTCGCAGTGCGGGCGCAAGGCCTTCACGACCGCCGGGCCGATGGTGATGTTGGGCACGAAGTGCCCGTCCATCACGTCGATATGGATCCAATCCGCTCCGGCGGCAGCGACAGCACGAACCTCTTCGCCGAGATTGGCAAAATCGGCGGCCAGAATGGACGGTGCAATGCGAACGGGCGTCTCTGCCCCTTGGGAGAAAGCCATGGTTTCTGGTACCCGATTTACAGGTTGCGCCGCAAGAAAAGCGGCGGTGGGGAAGCAATAATCATGTGCGCACCAGCGCGGCGGCAAAAAAGCCGTCCATCCCGCCGCGCGCCGCCCAATGACAGGGCAGGGTGCGCAGCATGCCATCGCTTGTGATGGCCGGCGGCTCGAGACCCTCGAGTTCCGGGCGTGTGGCCGGGTCGATCGGGGCGATCTGCACGGGTGCGCCAGCCTTGCAAAGCGCCGCGATCTGATCGGCGCCTTCCTCGGGTTCGAGCGAGCACACGGCATAGACGATCACGCCGCCGGGCCGGACCATATCCACGGCTGCGCGCAGCAGGTTCTGCTGCAGGTCGGTGACGGCCTCGATATCCTTGGAACGGCGGCGGCGCGGAATGTCGGGGTGGCGGCGGATGGTGCCGGTGGCCGAACAGGGCGCATCGAGCAGCACGGCATCCACCGGTGCTTCGGGGCGCCAGCTTGTCCCGTCTGCATTCACGATACCCACGTCGAGCCCGGTCCGGGCGAGGTTTTCCTTCAGCTGCACCAGCCGTGCCCCCGCGATATCGACGGCGGTCACATGCGCGCCCGCATCGGCGAGTTGCAGGCTCTTGCCGCCCGGCGCAGCACAAAGGTCGATCACGGTCTTGCCGTTCAACCCGCCCAGCGCGTTTTCCAGAAGGCGAACCGGCAGGGCTGCCGCCGCATCCTGAATCCACCAGAGGCCGCTGTCGAAACCGGGAAGTTCGGCGATCCGCCCGCCCCCCGAACGCCGGAGCGTGCCACCGGGCAGGGTTTCGGCGTCGAGCTTTTCGGCCCATTCTTCCGGGTCGGCTTTGACGGATAGCGAAATATCGAGCGGGGCTTCGTGCAGATGGGCTGCTGCGATGGCTTCGGCTGTCTCCAGGCCGAAATTGCCGTTCCAGCGATGGAACAGCCAGTTCGGCGTGTTGGCCTCTCCCGGGTTGGCGGGGTCGGAAAGTACCTTGCCGCTTTGGGCATCCCGGTCGAGCCGCCGCAGGATCGCATTGACCAGACCCTTGAGCGCGCCTTTCCGGTGCTGAGTAGCGACACGAACGGCCGCATCCACAGCGGCGTGGGGCGGGGTTTCGAGAAACACCAGTTCGGCCACGCCGATGCGTAGAATATTGCGGATACGTGTGTGGCGGCTCGAGATCGGGCGGTCGAGCCGGGCCTTGATCATGGCGTCGATTTCACCGAGGCGGCGCAGGGTCGCGCCCACGATCCGGCGCACCTGTGCCCGGTCCCGCGGGTCCAGCTTGGCCAGTTGCTTGTGATCGGCCAGGGTGACGTCGAGCGGCGCGCCACGGTCGAGGACGGCGTCGAGGATGTCACAGGAAATGTCGCGGGAATCTGCCATGGCGCCTTAGACCATATTTCGGGGCGGCAACAAAGGTGGTCGCAAGGAAAAGGGCGGGTCTGAAACCCGCCCCTGTATTCTTTCGATGACGTCGTCCAGCCTAAGCCGCAGCGCTCTTGTTGTCCTTGCGGATATAAGCGACCGCACAATGCTTGGAACAGTAGGGACGGCCGGGAACGGTATCATCTTCGCAGAAGCTGAAATTGTCCTTGCCCGGATCGCCGGTCGGCCACAGACAGGCCTTCACATCGCCGCCGCGCCGCGCCATGGGTGGCAAAACGGATTCAGCGATACGCTGATCCCCGTCCGGGACGATTTTCTCGCCGCCGATTTCCTCGTCAGCCATGGTGCCGCGCAATGCCTTGGCCTCGGCGGCCCGGTCAATCGCGCGATTGCGCCGGCGTGAGCCTGTCCCGTTGCCCCGGATGGGGGACGGACGGCTTTCCAGGCCCAGTCGATGGGCTTTGCCGATCACAGCATTGCGGGTGACCCCGCCCAGCTGGACAGCGATCTGGCTTGCGCTCAGACCCTTCGCCCACAATTCACGAAGCATTGTTACCCGTTCGTCAGTCCACGACATTTTTATGTCCCATCCTTTTTTCGTCTACGCCTTGGAGGGCCGGCAAACCTGCCCTCAATCCCGGATCAGAGCCTAGATCATGTGGGATCATGGGGGCAAGGCTACAAAATGATGTAGGACCTACTAGATGTGGACAATGTGAAGATAGCCGATCCATATTTTGCGGAAAATTGTCCAATTTGGCGTCCTTTGCAGACATGGTTACCGTGAATCTACCGTAAATCTACCGTGATCCCGGACGGCGCGATCCGGCTCCGGGCACACTGCCCCGACCCGATCGGGGGCGCGGGCGACTGCGGGCGCCCGGTGACCATGGGCCGTGCGACGCAGCGGGGGTTACAACGGTCGAAGCCGTTGTATTTCCAGACATTTCGCGCAGTCTGGCGACCCGGTTGGCAGTGTTGGGGTGGGTCGAAAACAGCTTGTCGTGCTTTTGGGTGTGGAGCGGGTTGATGATGAACATATGGGCCGTGGCCGGGTTGTTCTCCGCTGCGTGGTTGTCGATCCGCCGGGACCCGACCTCGAGTTTCTCCAGCGCGTCGGCCAACCAGACGGGATTGCCGCAGATTTCAGCCCCACCCCGGTCGGCCTCGTATTCCCGGGTCCGGCTGATGGCCATTTGCACCAGCATGGCGGCAAGCGGGGCAAGGATCATCATCGCCAGCACGCCGATAATGCCCATCTGGTTGTTGCGCCCGCCGCCAAAGAACAGCGCGAAATTCGCCAGCATGGAGATCGCACCGGCAACGGTGGCGGTGACGGTCATGATCAGGGTGTCGCGGTGCTTCACATGGGCCAGTTCATGGGCCATCACGCCTGCGACCTCGCGTTCGTTCATCAGTTGCAGCAGCCCGGTCGTGGCTGCGACGGAGGCATTGTTCGGGCCGCGCCCGGTGGCAAACGCGTTGGGCTGGGGGTTGTCGATCAGATAGACCCTGGGCATCGGCATACCGTCGCGCGCAACCAGTTCGGCGACGATCCGGTGCAGGCTGTGGTTCGCAGGAACCTCCCTGGCCTTGTAATAACGCAGGACGGTGGCACCGGAGTTCCACCAGGCAAACAGGTTCATGCCGGCGGCGATGACGAGTGCGATCAGCATGCCCGCCTGCCCGGCGAGCAGGAATCCGGCACCCATGAAAAGCGCGGTCAGGGCTGCCAGCAGCAGCGCTGTCTTGAAGTAACTCACCATGATCTGTCTCTGGTTCCTGAAATCCTTTGCGGATGCGCGGGGCCTTGGCAAATCCGGTCCGATCATCCATATCAAAGAGATGGCTGATAAAATCGACAATACAAGCGGCGCTGGCCCGCTCTATCGCGAACGCACACCCGAGGGCACGGTTCGTCGTGAACCGGTCGCCCAACCGGTTTCAACACCCAAATCCGCCCAAAATACGGCAGACACGCCGCCGGAAACCAAACCCGATGGCGCTGCGAATGCGGCGAAGAAAACCGAGCTTGGCGGCCCCAAGGGGCTTGAGCCGACCCGGTTCGGTGACTGGGAGCGTGACGGACGCTGCGTCGATTTCTGACGTGACGCCGGGTCCGGGATGATCGATCTCCCCGCCGGCGACTTCGTGATTGCGGATCTCGAATACACCTCCTGGGAGGGCGCGCTCGAGCGCGGCTGGGATCGTCCTGGAGAGTTCCGCGAAATCGTTCAGATCGGTGCGGTCAAGGTTCAGCGGAGCGACAGCCTTTGGGAATCCGACAGCTTCATGGTTCTGGTGGCCCCGACGCTCAACCCGGTTCTGTCAGATTACTTTACCGATCTCACCGGGATCACCAATCCGGACATCGCACGCGCCGGGGTGCCGGTCGCAGAGGCATTGGAACGCTTTGTCGTGTTTGTCGCCGGGCTGCCGATCCTGACCCATGGGCCGGACAATCTGGTGATCACGGAAGAATGCGAGAAGAATTTTCTGACCAACCCGCTCGCGGATCACGACTGGCGGGATATCAACCCGATGATCCACGCCGTGACGGGCCAGCGGCTGACGAGCTCAGAGCTTCCCGAACATTTTGGGTTGCCGCAGAACGGCCAGACACACGACGCGCTGGCGGATGCGCGTGCATTGCTGCAGGTGCTTGCGCATCTGCAGGTGCACGCCAGTTAACAGCTAGAGCTTCGGAATCTCCGCCACGATATCGATCATTCGGCCTTTGGGGCCGAACTCTCCGAGAACTTCGCCGATTTTCTCGGCGTTGGAATCGCGGAAGTTGATGAAATCCGCATGGGTGTCCCAGAGCATGTAGTTGATGACTGTGCCGGTCACTTTTTCGACATGCACGGTGGCGCCGTGAAACTGCGGCTGGGAGGCCACCAGCGTGCCGGTGATGCCTTTGAGGGCTTCGACGCAGGCGTCGACCTGGTCCGGGCCGACGGCGAATTCAACCATGGCGACTTGCATGAGACGTACTCCTGTTAAACGGGGGGGCTAGCGGTTCTGACGGTTCTCAACGAGATCGTCAACGACCGCCGGGTCGGCGAGGGTCGAGGTGTCGCCGAGCTGATCGTGTTCGTTGGCGGCGATCTTGCGCAGGATGCGGCGCATGATCTTGCCCGACCGTGTCTTGGGCAGGCCCGGGGCCCACTGGATCAGGTCCGGCGTGGCGATGGGGCCGATCTCCTTGCGCACGAACTGGACAAGTTCCTTGCGCAATTCGTCGGTCGCATCCACGCCGAGCTTCAGGGTGACATAGGCATAGATGCCCTGCCCCTTGATGTCGTGCGG
>JAURLR010000185.1 GCA_030831135.1 Alphaproteobacteria bacterium | reverse complement strand
TGATCACGGCGGTCAGGGAGATCGACAGGGCTACATCACCACGACCAAAGGCGGTCAGAATGTTCGACGTCACCCCGCCCGGCGCGGCGGCAATGATCATCACCCCCAAAGCCAGTTCCGGCGGCAGGCTCCAGACACTGATCAACAGGAAAGCGACAACCGGCAAGAGAACAATCTGGGCCAGCGCGCCAATCAAAAAATCCCGAGGGTTCCGCGCAACACGCGCAAAATCATCGAATGTCAGGCCAAGGCCGAGCGCAAACATGATGAATGCCAGCGCCAGCGGCAGTACGATATCGGTAACGATGCCCATGACTTCCCCCTTCACGGCTGTGACGTAAAAGTCTAGTCGAAGGCACCGCGCCGCCGGAAGTGCGTGGGACCGGGCTCAGTCGCGATCAGCGGGGAACCGGACGCGCACCTGCAGGCCGCCTGTCTCGAGATTTTCCAGCTCGATCTCTCCGCCCTCGCCGCGAATGATTTCGCGGGCCAGCGTCAAACCCAGGCCACTGCCGCCAGTCTGTCGGTTCCGTGATTGTTCAAGGCGCACGAAATCCTCGAAGACCCGCTCTCGGTCCGTGCCCGCTATCCCCGGTCCATCATCGCTGATCTCCACCAAGACCCAACCATCCGTCTTGCAGATTTCGATTCTCGCGCGCGCGCCATACTTGATCGCGTTGTCGATCAGGTTGCGGATCGCGCGACGCGACAGGGCCGGTCGCAGCCGCGCCGTGATCCGGTGTGAAGCCTCGAACGTCACATCTGCACCGAGTGCGCGAAAATCCTCGGCGACGGCATCGACGAGCGCAGCGACGTCGACCGTCCGGATTTCCTCGGCAGAGTGCCGCAGCCGCGCGAGGCTCAGAATATCATCGAGCGTCGCATCGAGTTCTTCGATCGTGGCGATCATTGCCGCGCGCTCGTCCGGATTGGCGACCGTTTCGGCACGCACCCGAAGCCCGGCGAGCGGGGTCCGAAGATCGTGCCCGATGGCACCGATCATCCTGTCCTTCTCGGCCAGCATCCCCGCGATCCGGCCCCGCATCTCGTTAAAGGCGGTTGTCAGATGCCGAATATCCGCAGGTCCATCCGGCTCGATATCGGGGGCATCCTGCGCAACCCCGACACTGGTCACAGCATCGGTCAGACGCCCGAGCGAAGCCGCCGCGCGTCGTCCCAGCCACAGGACAGCCAGCAGCAGCACGATATAAAGGACCACAGTCTGCAGAATGATCTGGCTTGCAATCCCCCTGTCGAGACGGGGGCTCAGCCCAACGAGATTGATCCAGGGTCCGCCCTCGAGTTTCGCCGAGACGAGCACGAACTCCTGATCCGGCGGCGCACGCCCCGGATTGTAGCGCGGCACCCAGGCACGGATGTCCTCCGCACTCACCTGAGCTGCGAGCACGTCCGATATACCCACCGGTGCCTCGGCCAGACGATCGGAAATCCGGCGTTCCACCTTGGGAAGTCGGACCATGCCCGGCCGGATGGCGGCGGAAGCGGAAACCCGCGCCCGACCGACAAAACCGTGTCGTGTCTCGCGATCCGACGTGGCCTCGCGCAACCGTTCTTCGGTGTCCACGATCCGGGCCACCAGCGGCGCGCTGATCGTGTTCAGGCGGCGTTCCTGTCTTTCCTTGAGGAGTAGGCCCGCATTGACGGTTTGCGCCACCAGCAAGGCCAGTGCCACGAGCAATGCCAATTGGCCGGCCAACGTCCGCGGACGCGTGATCTTCACAGCAGAACCACATCGGTGGCCAGGGTATATCCGCCGCCCCAGACTGTCCGGATCAGCGCGGGGGATTTCGGATCGGCTTCGATCTTGCGCCGCAAACGGCTGATCTGATTGTCGATGGCGCGATCAAAGGCCTGGGCCTCGCGGCCCTGCGTGAGATCAAGCAGTTGGTCGCGCGAGAGAACCTGGTTGGGATGCGTGACCAGTGCGAGCAACAGATTGTACTCCCCTGTCGAAAGCGGCACCGCGACACCCTCGGCATCAACAAGGCTGCGCTCACCAGCCTTCAGGACCCAATTGGCAAAGCGGTAACTCTGCAGCTCCGGCGCACGCTGACGCATGACACCGCCCCCCATGCGGCGCAGGACCACACGAATGCGGGCCACCAGCTCGCGCGGGTTGAAGGGCTTGGACACATAGTCATCCGCCCCCATCTCGAGCCCGATAATGCGCTCGGTCTCTTCCGTGCGGGCCGTCAGAAGTATGATGGGGACATCACTGTTGGCACGGATATGACGGCACAGACTCAAACCGTCCTCACCCGGCATCATGATATCGAGCACGACCAGATCGATGGCATAGGCCGATAGTTTCGAACGCGCATCCGCGCTGCCGTCGGACTGCGTAACCCGGAACCCGTTTTCTTTCAGGTAACGAGAGAGTGGTTCGCGAATGGCACGTTCGTCATCAACAACAAGAATATGCGGGCTCGATTCTGTCATGACTCATCGTAGATCGTGCTGGGGACAGTCGGAAGCAGGATCCAATGATCCTGCTTCCGAAACCACTAGTCCCGGGAACGCTTTTCGCGGGTTTCGATGCGTTCCTGTTCAGTGATCGTGCCATCACCATTGGTATCCATCCGCTCGAAGTGCTTGAAGGCCCGGGCTTCGATGTCAGTCTTGGTGATCTCGCCATCACCATTGGCGTCGAGACGTGCATGCATTTTCTCAACAGCTGCCGCTGCTCCGCGTTTCCCGCGGCCTTCGACGCGCTTTTGATGCGCAGCGTCCATTTCGGCCCGTGAAAGCGATCCGTCTCCGTCAGTGTCCAGACGATCAAACCGTTCAGCCTGGCGGGCATCGCGCGCCGCCTTCATCTCGCTCTCGCTCACCTTGCCGTCACCATCGATATCCAGCCGGGCAAACCGCTCATTGATCCTTGCCGACACTTCCGCACGGGTCACATTGCCATCGTCATCGGCATCGAACCCGCTCATGCTGCCCGGATGTGCGCTGGCAATGCCGCCGGATACAAGAAATGCAGCGATTGCTGCCGCGATTGTGGTCTTTTTCATCGTCATCATCCTCTCGGTGTTTGGTGCAAGTCGATGACCTGCATGGCACCGTTTTGACAGAGAGATGTCGCGCAACTTTGTCCGATCCGGGGAAAAGTGTCGCAAAATGTCGCAAACGCTCGGTTCGGGCCCTGAAATTCGATGCATTTCGAGCAGAGACGTTTTGGCGGCGCGGGCCGATTGCTATACTTGGCCAACTGGTCGGCCAGGGGAAAAAGCGATCGTCCGGTATTTTGCCTATCAACAGAAAAACAAGGGGCCACAAAATGGCAACGTCCGATCACGTAAATCTCGAAGAATTCATGGCAGGCGTGTAACGCCGCAATCCCGGGGAGACCGAGTTTCATCAGGCGGTCTACGAAGTTGCGGTGGATATCTATGATTATATCGGGGACAAGGAAATCTACCATGAGGCCCAGATTCTGCGGCGCATGGCCGAACCGGACCGGGTGATTTCGTTCCGCGTCTGCTGGGAAGACGATGCCGGCAACATTCGCGTACAGCGCGGCTACCGGGTCCAGAACAACAATGCCATCGGCCCATATAAGGGCGGCCTGCGTTTTCACAAATCGGTCAACCAGAGCATCCTCAAGTTCCTCGCTTTCGAGCAGACCTTCAAGAACAGCCTGACCGGGTTGCCCATGGGTGGTGGCAAAGGCGGTTCGGACTTCAACCCGAAGGGCAAATCGGACAATGAAGTGATGCGGTTCTGCCAATCCTTCATGACCGAACTCTATCGCCATGTGGGGGAAGACACCGATGTACCAGCTGGTGACATCGGCGTTGGGGCACGCGAAATCGGCTACATGTTTGGTCAGTACAAGCGGATCACGAACAAATATGTGGGCGTCCTGACCGGAAAGGGGCTCGAGTTTGGCGGCAGCCTCGTTCGCACCGAGGCAACCGGCTATGGCGCTGTCTACTTCATGGAGGACATGCTCTCGGAAGCCGGTGACGGATTCCATGGCAAGACGGTTCTGGTGTCGGGATCGGGCAATGTTGCAACCCATGCCGCCGAAAAAGCCACGGAACTCGGCGCCAAGGTTGTCACGCTCTCGGATTCC
>JAURLR010000184.1 GCA_030831135.1 Alphaproteobacteria bacterium | reverse complement strand
GGGATGATGTCCGACAAGGCCCGGTCGCCAATGACGACGCCCGCGGCATGTGTCGAGGAATTCCGGTACAGGCCTTCCAGCTTCAGGGCCAGATCGAGCAAATGGGCAACCGCCTCATCCTCGTCCCGCATCGCCTGAAGCTGCGCTTCACCGTCGATTGCCTGCTGCAATGTTGTCGGGTTGGCCGGATTGTTGGGCACCAGCTTGGCGATCCGGTCCACCTGCCCATAGGGCATTTCCAGAACACGCCCGACATCGCGGACCACGGCGCGCGCCTGCAGCTTGCCGAAGGTGATGATCTGCGCCACCCGGTCATGACCGAACTTCTGCTGTACGTAGTGAATCACTTCGTCACGCCGTTCCTGACAGAAGTCGATGTCGAAGTCAGGCATCGACACGCGTTCGGGGTTCAGGAAACGTTCAAAGAACAGCCCGAAGCGCAGCGGATCAAGATCGGTGATGGTCAGGGCCCAGGCGACCGCAGACCCCGCACCTGAACCACGGCCCGGACCGACAGCAATGTTGTTGGCCTTGGACCATTTGATGAAGTCCGAGACGATTAGAAAATAACCCGGAAATCCCATATTAACAATGGTTTCCAGCTCGTACTCCAAGCGTTCTCTGTAGGGTTTGGCCACCGCATCGCGCGCGGCCGCATCCATATCTTCCTCATAGACATGCGCCTCCAACCGGGCTTCGAGACCGGCTTCGGCTTCGGCCCGCAACGCGGCTTCTTCCGTGAGGCCATCCGCAGTCGGAAATGGCGGCAACATCGGCGGCGCTTCGGTCGGCATGAAGGAACAACGCTGCGCGATGACGAGCGTATTGTCGATCGCCTCGGGCAGGTCAGCAAACAGCGCCCGCATCTCTGCGGCCGACTTGAACCGGTGTTCCGGTGTTACCCGGCGTCGCTCGGACTGGGACACATATGCGCTCTGGGAGATGCAGAGCAAGGCATCATGGGCCTCATACATCGCCTCATCGGTGAAGAACGCCTCATTGGTGGCCACCAGCGGCAGATCATGCTTGTAGGCCAGATCAATAAAGGCGGTTTCCAGCCGGTCCTCGGCATCAATGTTGTGACGCTGGATTTCCACGTAGAATCGGCCCGGGAAAAGCCCCGCCAGATGCAGCATGGCTTCTTCTGCAGCATCTGCCTGTCCTTCGCCCAGCAAACGCCCGGGCAACCCTGCAATACCGCCTGAAAGCGCAATCAGGCCATCGCTCACGCCCTCCAGCGTCTCAATCGGGACCATCGGACGGGCATCGTCGGCCATTTCCACAAACGAACGGCTGACGATATTGAGCAGGTTCTT
The DNA here is from genome assembly GCA_030831135.1 of Alphaproteobacteria bacterium. Lineage (GTDB taxonomy): Bacteria > Pseudomonadota > Alphaproteobacteria > UBA6615 > UBA6615 > JABJAG01. The sequence goes on along the minus strand of JAURLR010000184.1, from coordinate 2,172 downwards.
GTAGCCGACCTCTGACTGGGCAAGCAGGACAAGGTGATCACCGTCCCGGGTCTGGTGGTTGCCGCCATTGGGCCCCCGGCGCGCAGCGTCAGGGTCCTCATGAACTGTCAGCGCGATCTGGCAGCCAATAATAGGCTGAATCCCCGCCTTGGCCGCCGCCATAGCGAATTCCAGCGCCCCGAACAGGTTCCCGGTATCGGTGATGGCAACCGCCGGCATGTGCTTGTCGCGGCACAATTCAATGAGTTGGGGAATGCGCAGCGCGCCTTCGGCCAGCGAATAGGCAGAATGAACGCGAAGATGGACGAAATCAGCGTGAGACATGGCCGAAGATTAGACCGATTCTCTTTGTCGTGCGGCGTTGTACAGGTAGAAACCCGGGGACAAGTCAGACGGCCTCTATATGCCCGTCACGCAACTGCAGAATCCGGTCCATCTTGCCCGCCAGTTCCAGGTTATGCGTGGCGACCAGTGCGCCCAAGCCCACACCCCGTACAAGCTTGAGCATCTGCCCGAAGACCGCCCCTGCCGTCTCCGGGTCCAGATTGCCGGTCGGCTCGTCCGCCAGCAGAACCGTGGGCGCATTGGCAACGCTGCGCGCAATCGCGATGCGCTGCTGTTCGCCCCCACTCAGCTGTCCCGGACGATGGGTCGCACGATCACGCAGGCCCACCATATCGAGAAGCTCTCCGGCCCGTTCGCGTGCGGTCGGTTTCGCCACGCCGGCGATCATCTGCGGCAGCATCACATTCTCCAGTGCCGAGAATTCCGGCAGCAGGTGATGGAACTGATAGACAAAGCCCAGAGTTTCGCGGCGCAAGCGGGTCCGTTCGGCATCGGGCAGACCCGAGCAGTTTTCGCCCGCGATCACGACCTCGCCCGAATCCGGTCGCTCCAGAAGCCCGGCAATATGCAGAAGCGTTGACTTTCCCGCCCCCGACGGCCCGACAAGCGCGATGATCTCGCCGCGTCCCAGGGCCATATTCGCTTCACGGAGCACCGACAATTCGCGCCCCCCCTGATGGAAGGTGCGCGTAATACCCTTCATCTCAAGCGCCAGATCACTCATTGCGCAGCGCCTCCACGGGATCGAGCCGGGATGCCCGCCAACTTGGATACAGGGTCGCCAGAATCGACAGGCCAAGCGCCATGCTGACAACCATGATGACCTCACCGTTATCAACCTCGGCGGGGAGCTGGCTCAGGAAGTAGATTTCAGCCGCAAAAAGGTCATTCCCGGTCAGGGATTCGATGGCGCGCCGCAGGGATTCGATGTTGTGGGCGAACAGCAACCCCAGAAGAGTTCCGGCCAGGGTTCCGACCACGCCGATGCTGGCACCGACGATGAAGAAAATACGCATGATCGCGCCGCGCGATGCGCCAACTGTCCGCAGAATCGCAATGGCAGACCCCTTGTCCTTCACGAGCATGATCAGGCTGGAAATGATGTTGAATGCCGCCACCAGGATAATCAGTGTCAGGATCAGGAACATCACATTGCGTTCGACCTGTAACGCATTGAAAAACGTACTATTTGACTGTTGCCAGTCGAACAGCCGCTGTTCGGGATCGAGCACCACCCCGATCGCCACGCGCTGGCGCAGCAGGTCATCGGGGTTCGCCACGAAGACTTCAAGCTGATTGACGGTATTGCCCAAACGGAAATACTGCTGGGCGGCTTCGAGCGGCATGAAAATGAAGCTGCTGTCGAACTCGAACATGCCGACTTCGAATGTCGCCACGACCGTATAGGCCTGCAGGCGCGGCACGGTGCCGAACGCCGTCACCGTACCGTTCGGCGAGACCAGCGTGACCTTGTCACCGGGCACCGCCCCCAATGTGCGCGCCAGACGCGATCCCAGAACAATGGCATCATTGCCCTTGAAGTCCGCGAGCGAACCCAGCCGAATATTGTCGGCAATCGAAGACCGACTGGCGAGGTCTTCGGGCGTCAGACCCCGGACCACAGCACCGCTCGAGCGTCCGCGGCTGGTCGCAAGGATTTGACCTTCCACGAGCGGTGTGACCGACAGCACGCCATCCACCACGCGCACCCGGTCCGCCAGCGGGTTATAATCCGAAAGCGTGCCGCTGGACGACACCACGGCGATATGGCCATTCAGCCCCAAAATCCGGTCGAGCAACTCAATCCGGAAGCCGTTCATGACCGCG
>JAURLR010000183.1 GCA_030831135.1 Alphaproteobacteria bacterium | reverse complement strand
TGAGCTCCACCAATACCGTGTCCTACGATCAGATCGCCGAAGCGCGCATCTCCTACGGCGGACGTGGCCAGATTTCCGATCTCCAGCAGCCGCGTTATGGGCAGCAGGTGCTCGACATCATCTTCCCGTTCTAGGCGACGCAGGCAGCAACACCGATGAGCGGAAGAAGGGCCAGGCAGGCCCTCCCGGACAGGTAGTCCGGGATAGAAAGAAGGGCCGGTTCCAGGATGGAGCCGGCCCTTTTTCTTTGTCACAGGCAGTCGGATGAAAGAACTCAGTCGGCCTTCCGCAGGTTTCCGTCATCATCCACCTCAAGACCCGTCTCGCGCGCAGCCTCGATCACGGACGGGTGCCAGCCGGGCTTGCCGGGATCAGGACCACCAACCACGGCGAGCATCAGCGCGTCGGGTCCATCCGAGACACAGCGAAATCCGCGATAGATTCCGACCGGAACGTTCACCACATCGCCGACCTCCAGAGTGACCGATTCTTCTTCGTCACCCTTCATCCAGTAGATGTCCCATGTTCCCCGGATCGGGATGAAGACCTCCTCGGTCTCGTGCATGTGAAGTGCCGCCCCGCACCCCTTTTGCGCCCGAATATAGCCCACGCTGAATCCATGCGCGGGTTCCGAGATAATCGGTTCGAGGTTCGGGTCGTCAACATTTTCGGTCACGTTCATACCGATGATGTTGATGTTCTCCCGCGCATGCCCGGGAATGAGCTGGTCGAGAAACGCCAGCGTCGAGCCCTTCATTTTCGATGCGCGGGACACATTGTTGGCCAGCATCTGTTCACGCGTTACCACGGGTATCGTCATGACTTTCCCTCTCCCTGAAATCCGATCGTCTCTTGTCCGAAACCTACCGGCCCTTGGCCGCCATTTCCACGCGCTTGCTGTAACGCGGATCGCCACGCTTGATCTCACCCAGTAGGCGCGAGGCCTTGAGCAGCAGGACATCGTTCGTGCCATCGGAATGCACGAAGCTCAGCCCGTCACGCAGCAGCTTCTCGATCGGGTTTTTCTTCATGTAACCGGTCGCCGCCCAGAGCTCGAAGGCCTCCATCAACACCTTCACCGAGTTTTCAGCCGCGTTTACCTTGCACAGCGAGGCCGCGACGGCGTCGGGGGTTCCCTGATTGGCCGTCCAGCCCGAATACCAGAGATAGAACCGTGCGGATTCGATCAGCATACGCATCCGCGCCAGGCGCTGGGCCTGGATCTGATGTTCGAAAATCGGCTTGCCGCCCTGCACGCGCTGCTTGGCGTATTGCAGGGTGACGTCATAGGCGCGCTGGGCGACCCCCAGCACGGTCGCACCGGCCTGGATGTTGGAGCCGAACCGGGTCAGCAATGCGCCAAGCTCGCCAAGCGCGCCGTTGGGCGTGCCCAGGACGTCTGCCTGCGGAATTTCTACATTGTCGAAGATCATCGTGCCATTGGCGACATTGCGCTGGCCCAGCTTGTCCCAGATTTCCGTCACCGAATAACCCGGCGTGTCCGAAGTCAGCAGGAATCCGCTCATGCTCTTGAGCGGCGGCTTGCGCATATCCGTGCGCGCCATGACGTAGATCACCTTGGCCAGTCCACCGTTGGAGATGTAGCGCTTTTCCCCGTTCAGGATCCACTTGTCTCCCTTCTTCTTGGCGGTCATCCGTACGCCACCATCGGGCTTGTTGTAGGGCAGGATCGAGTCGCTGCCCGAGAGCGGCTCGGTTGCAGCGGCGGCCAGCAGGCATTCGGGATCGTCCATCACGCGGGGCAGCCATTTCTTGCGCTGGCGTGCTGTTGTCAGGTGACTGATCATGGTCATGATCTTCCAGGTCTGATCAAAGGCCACGGCGATCCCCAGATCGCCATAAGCCATGTTTTCTCCGACCATCGAGAGGGTCATGACATCGGCACCGCCGCCGCCATATTCCTTGGGCACCGAAAGGGTGCGCAGGCCAAGCTTGTCGGCCTTGCGAATGAGTTCCCAGTTGAAGGATTTCGCCGGATCGGGTTCGCGATCCCCCACTTCGGCAACCGGGATCATCTCCTCGATCGCGAACTTGCGGGCCTTGTCGCGCAGCGCGATCTGGGTTTTCGATAATGCAAACTCGACCATGTGCTTCCTCCTGGAATGTGTCGTCTTTTTTATTGTTGCCGGATAAGTCCGAAATCAGTCGTCATAGGTGAGCGCGCCGCGACCCAGCAGGGTTTCGGCCTGAAGGTCCTCGAACAGTTCTTCGACTTGGGTAAAGTGAACCCGCTTGCCGATGGCTGATTTGATCGTACCCTTGGCCATGACCTCCATGGTCTCCATCAGCTCGGTGCGCGTGGAATGACGTGAACCGGTGACGATTTTCTCCGAGATCAGCAGATCGATCGGGTTGATCTCCACATTACCCGGCTTGGCACCGATCACCACCGCGCGGCCTGCCTTGGCCAGCGCACTGATCGCAGCACCGAAGGTCTCGGGCGCCCCGACATAATCAACAGATGCCTCGACACCTTTTCCATCGGTCAGTTTTCGGGCCGCCGCAGCCAGATCATCAACCGCGCGTACGTTGATCACTTCGTCCGCGCCCCATAGCTTTGCAAATTCCAGCTTCTCATCCGAGATATCTGCCGCGATCACACGGGCACCGAAGGCCTTGGCCACCTGAATGCCGTGCACTCCGACGCCGCCAGCCGCACCGATCAGCAAGACGTCATCATGGGGTGAAATCTGGGCGCGCTCGCGCATGCAATGCCAGTTGGTGTTCACGGCATCCGCAGCAATCGCGGCCCCTTCATAATCGAGCCCTTCGGGGATCGGCAGGAAATTGCCTGCGGGCAGCACGATGTAGTCGGCGTAACCGCCATCCACATGCACGCCCACATAGCCGCCGTGATTGTCACACAGGGTTTCCCGCCCGCCATGACACCAGCGGCAATATCCGCAATTGAGATAGAAATAGACCGCGCAGCGATCACCGGGTTTGACGTTTGTCACACCCGCACCGACCGACACGATGTCGCCCCCGAGTTCGTGGCCCATCACGCGCGGGGCTTCCCCGCCAAAGACGCCGGTCCGCATCGTGACCAGCGTGAGTCCGACCCCCGCAGCCCGGACCTTCATCAGGGCTTCGCCCGGCCCCGGTTCGGGATCCGGCCGCTCTTCAAGCGTGAAGGGTTGCCCCCATTCCTTGACGACCATGGCACGCATCGCGTTTCCCCTTGCCCTGTAAACCTTGCCACGAACCTTCTTTACGGGTTCGATTTGGACAAACGCTAACAGGTTTCAGGCACACGTGAACAGATGCGCGAAGTCTTCTTCGGATATATGAATTTCGGTCCGACGAGGACGCCAGCTAATCGTCGCGGTGGGTTTTTTCCATCCGCTCGTGGCGCTCCTGGGCTTCAATGCTCAGGGTCGCGATCGGACGCGCAATCAGGCGGCGAACACCGATGGGTTCCCCAGTCTCTTCGCAATACCCGTAGTCACCGGACTCGATCCGGCGGAGCGCGTCATCAATCTTCGAGATCAGCTTGCGCTCACGGTCGCGCGTCCGGAGTTCCAGCGCGCGTTCGCTTTCAACCGACGCCCGGTCCCCGATATCGGCCTCCTGGCTGGTCGTGCTCTGCATGTTCTGCAACGTCTGCCCGGATTCACGCAGAAGCTCGCTCTTCCAGTCGGTCAGATGCTGCCGGAAAAACTCCTGCATCATTGCATTCATGAACTCTTCATCGTCCGATGGAGTGTAATCGGGTGGAAGCATAGTGGACGCCATGACGTTCATTTCCCTTCGACCTCCGGTTGACTCGACGAGGCCTGATTTCGGGCGCGGAATATATGCATGACACACCAAGCGGGCAAGCCGCTTTGCATGAAGAAATTGTGACACAAAACGCGCCTCAAAATTCCATAACCTGTTGTAATCAATATTTTTAGTTCCTGCTCCCGCGCACCTTCGCCGGTCTTCAGGACACCTAGATCATCGAAAGTTTGGCCAATTCGACCTTTGCACGCAGCTCGATTTCGTCGATCAGGGCAACCAGACGCGGATCGACACCGTCACGCCGACGCTCTTCGAGACGGTGAATAATGGATGTCAGAACCCCGCGCGACATACTGCCCGTCAGCAACCCGACACGAATTTGGTCGAGGCGGTCCAATAGATCATCGGCGCGATCCATCTCCTGAGCTTCCGGGCTCTGGGTTGCCTCTCCCGTCGACTGCAACGCAATCAGGGCGGCAACGGACCCGACCTGCGACATACCCGAAACGGACGGACCCGCAGATTGACGGGTGCCTCCCATATGCGAAGCAAAGTCACCCCCAGCCGCACCATCAGAGCCGTTTTTGCGGCGTGGTGCATTGGTCCTGACAGATCCCGTACCGTTGATTTTCATCGCTGCGTGTATCCCTGTGATGCCAGAGCTTCCGGCCCGTCCCAGACTGCACAATCGCGGTTAACAGGTCGTTACGCGAAAATAGATTCTAATAGCCTGATATAATTACGAAAAATATTTTTTAATATACTATACGTACTACAGGCGGACTATTTTCTGGGTGATCAAAAGCAAAAGTAGGGGCGCCCCCACTTTTGCTTTTTGTCGGGCAGCCTCACGTTGCGGCAACTTAGTGGGGGCGCTC
>JAURLR010000182.1 GCA_030831135.1 Alphaproteobacteria bacterium | reverse complement strand
GTGATCGAGCTCAAGCGCGAGGTCCCCGAGGAGCTCAAGCCGCGCAAGATCGAGATCGGCGCCAGCACCGGTGCCCGGACGATCGAGCACGAGAAGAAAGCCGCTTAACGCCGCGCGTTAGCGCAAAGTTATGTCCAACTTACGAAGGCCCGCCGTTTCCGGCGGGCCTTTTTCGTGGACCGCTGACGTGTATAAAGGTTCCAGAACACATGATGATTCGTTGCCCGGGAGGCCCGCATGAAAACCAGTACTGACCGTATTCTCACCACCCATGTGGGCAGCCTGCCCCGGCCGGAAAAGCTCGAAGACCTGCTCTACAAGGTCGAGTTCGAGGAAGATTATGATCCCGCAGAGCTCGACCAGGCCGCGACGGAAGCCGTCGCCGAAATGGTTGCAAAGCAGCGCAGCTGGGGCCTCGACATCATCAATGATGGCGAGATGAGCAAGACCGGCTATGCCACCTATATTCAGCAGCGCCTTGGCGGATTTTCGGGCGACAGTCCGTCGGTCCGCTTTGATGACCTGTCAAACTTCCCGGGCTACCGGAAGATGCTCTCCCGCATGGCCGAAACCCGGCGCCTCAACCGCCCCTGCTGCACCAGCGAGGTCGTCATTCGCGACCGGGAACCCCTGCGCAAGGATCTCGAAAACCTGACCGCAGCGGCCAAGGGCAGTGATGCCACCGAGTTTTTCATGAACGCCGCCTCGCCCGGGGTGATCTCGGTCTTCCAGAACAACGAGTACTACCCCGATGACGATGCCTACCTCGATGCCTTGTCCAAGGTGATGCGCGAGGAATATGAAGCGATCGCCAATGCGGGCTTCGTCCTGCAGATCGATTGCCCGGATCTGGCCATGGGCCGGCACACCGAGTATCGCGAATTGTCGGAAGCCGATTTCCTCAAGCACGCCGCCATGCAGATCGAAGCCCTGAATGCCGCACTCGCAAACATCCCCGCCGACCGCGTGCGGATGCATATCTGCTGGGGCAATTACGAAGGCCCGCACCATCTCGATATCCCGTTTGAGACAATTTTCGACGTGGTGATGCAAGCCAAACCCCAGGGCCTTCTGGTGGAAGCCGCCAACCCCCGTCATTCCCATGAATGGCGGGTCTTCGAGACCAAGAAGCTTCCCGACGACAAGATCATCATGCCCGGCGTGATCGACAGTGTGAGCAATTACATCGAACACCCCGACGTGGTCGCCGACCGGATCTGCAGCTACGCCGACATGGTGGGCCGGGAACGGGTCATCGCGGGCGCGGATTGCGGCTTTGCCACCTTCGCAGGGATCGGCAAGGTTGACCCGGATATCGCGTTCGAGAAGTTCAAATCCCTCGTGCGGGGCGCAGAGATCGCCTCAGACCGGTTGTGGAAGTAATCCGTTTGAGGTTGTAACGCGGCGCATGCGATCCCACGTCGAGTTCGGGCGGAATGGTTCAACAGAGGGGCTTGCGGCATGCATCTGGGAATTCTGACAGGCGGCGGTGATGTGCCGGGGCTGAATCCCGCCATCAAGACGGTGGTCAATCTCGCCGCCAAACGCGGCTGGACGGTCACCGGTTTTCGCCGCGGCTGGGCCGGGCCGCTCCATTACGACCCGAAGGATCCGGAGGGATCCGAGCGCTTCCTCATGCGCCTCACCCCCGAGAACGTCTACGCCATCGACCGGACCGGCGGCACGGTGCTGCACACGTCGCGCACCCAGCCTTCGAAGGTCCGGGAGAAGGACCTGCCCCCACACCTGCGGGGTTCGGTCTCCTTCGACGGCGCAGACAACGTCGACTGTACTCCCCATATCCTTTCTGTTTTCGAAGCCCTGAAAATCGACGTGATGATCGCCATCGGCGGCGACGACACGCTGTCCTATGCGGCGCGCATCCACAAGGAAGGCGTTCCGACGATCTGCCTGCCAAAGACGATGGACAACGACGTCTTCGGCACCGAATACTGCATCGGCTATTCCACATGCGTGACCCGCTCGGTCGAACTGATAGACCGGCTGCGCACACCGGTCGGCAGCCATGAGCGTTATCTTGTCGTGGAACTCTTCGGCCGGAATTGTGGCCAGACCGCGCTGATGGCGGGCTATCTCGCCAGCGCCGACCGCACATTGATCGCGGAAGTGCCGTTCAACCTCGACAATTTGACCGAGCTCCTGCAGCGGGACCGGGCGGCCAACCCTTCCAACTACGCCGTCGTTGTCGTTTCGGAAGGTGCCCAGATCGCGGGGGAGGACGTGTTCGAATCGGGCGACCCGGACGCCTATGGCCATCGCAAACTCGGCGGCATCGGACAGGCCGTCGGTGAGCACCTGAAGCAGGCCACGGGTACCGGCGTGATGGTCCAGGCGCTGGCCTATCTATTGCGGGCCGGCGCCCCCGACGCGGTCGACCAGCTCGTGCCGCGCAACTATGCGACGATGGCCATACGCTGCATCGAGGACGGCAAGACGGGCCTGATGATGGCCGTGCAGGACGGCCACTACACGACCGCCCCTGCTGACATCTCCACGCGGGGCGAACGCCGGGTCGATGTCGATTCGATGTACGATGCGGAAAACTACCTGCCGCGCATCGCCAGGCTGAACGGGATGCCGATGTTCCTGCGCTAGGCGGGGCCTCCCAAGGCGGTCACGCCACCACGACGAGCCGCGCCAAACCCTCACGGACCCGGTCAGGCACGCTGACCGGCTTCATTTCGCCGGGGCGGACATAGACGTGAACGAAATGTCCGGTGGCAGATACATTGTCAGCCCCAGCCTTGAAGATGCCGATTTCATAGGTCACGGATGAGTTGCCCAGACGGCGCACCCGCACACCCACATCCAGCACATCGGGAAATGCAATCTCGCTGTGAAACCGGCAGCCGGTTTCCACGACCATGCCGACGGGATCCTTGCTGCGGTAATCCAGCCCGGTGAAGCGCACCAGGAACTCGTTCACCGCCGTATCGAAATACGAGTAATAGGTCACGTTGTTCACATGACCATAGACGTCGTTGTCCATCCAGCGGGTCGGGACCTGCAGGAAATGGGGATAGTTGGCGCGAACCTCATACCGTTCGTTCTGTTTCTCGCTCTGGATGCTCATATCGTCCTGCTCAGAAAATCGTAGATGATGTCGATGGATTCGTTCGGCCGCTCGATGGTCATCATGTGACCCGCCCCGGGCAGAATTTTGATCTCCGCCCCGGCAATCGCGACCTGCAGGCCTTTGGAGGCACGTGGCGGTGTCATCCGGTCGGCTGCCGCCAGCAGGAAAAGCGTCGGGCAGGTGATATGTGCAGCCGCATCCAGCGCGCCCTCCCAGGCGTTGCACGCGGCCATGTCAGTCCCCAGAACCCCGGGCTGACCGGATGCCAGCAAGGCCCGACCACCGCCCCGCAGCCAAAGCCCCGGCGCCTGATGGCCACCCATATGGGCAGCCCTGCCAAATCCCCAATCGGTGATCAGCTCATGGGCCTGCGGATCATCCACGGCGGACAGGGCCAGAAGGTCGGGATGGACCTGCATATGGTCCGAGGTTCCCGCCAGTCCCAGCGCCAGCATCCGCTCGGGTTGCGCCGCTGCGCATGCCAGCACAATCAGCGAGCCCATCGAATGCCCGACCAACGCCACCTTGTCGGCCCCGACCGCATCCACAAAGGCCCACAACCAGTCGGCATAGCCCTCAATACTCTCGGGCGCAGGTCCTTCGGACCGGCCATGGCCGGGCAGGTCAGGCACCAGAACGCTGAAGCCATGATGGGCAAAGAAACGCGTCTGGAGGCCCCAATAGGTGTGGTCATTGCCGCCACCATGCACAAATACCAGCGCGGGCTCGTCAGCACTGTAATCCTGCCCGCCGGTATGGGCGAATACCGCACGGCCTTCGACTGTCAGTTCCATGATGCCTGCCCCTATTTCTGCGACGCGCGCAGCGCCTGCTTGAGATCGGCGACGATATCGACGGGATCTTCCAACCCGATCGCGAGGCGCACCATGTCCTCGCCCACACCTGCGGCCTCCAGATCCTCGGGCCCCATCTGCTGATGGGTGGTGCTCGCCGGGTGGATCACCAGCGATTTGGCATCCCCCACATTGGCCAGATGGGAAAACAGCTCCAGCGCCTCGATGAACTTGGCGCCGGCCTGGCGCGGACCGTCGGTCCCGGGTTTGACGCCAAAGGTCACAATCGCTCCCGCTCCATCGGGTAACAGACGTGCGGCAAGCGCGTGATCGGGATGGCTTGCCAGACCCGGATAGGCAACCCAGCCGACTTCTGCCGCGCTTTCCAGGAACTCGGCAACCAATTGGGCATTGGCCACGTGACGGGCCATACGGATGGGAAGCGTCTCGAGTCCCTGCAGCAGATAAAAGGCTGTTTGTGGCGCCATGCAGGCCCCGAAGTCGCGCAAGCCTTCGGCGCGGGCCCGCATGATGAAGGCTGCCGGACCAAACTCCTCGGCAAAATCAAGACCGTGATAACCCGCATAGGGCTCCGTCATGCCCGGGAATTTCCCCGAGGCTTCCCAGTCGAAACGACCGCCATCAATCAGGACACCTCCAATGGCGACGCCGTGGCCGCCGATCCACTTGGTGGCGGAATGCATGATCAGGTCTGCCCCATGCTCAAACGGATGCAACAGAGCGGGCGTCGAGAATGTGGCGTCGACCAGCAGCGGCAGTCCGGCAGCATGGGCAACCTCTGCGACGGCAAAAATATCCAGAACCTCAAGGCCCGGGTTGCCGATGGTTTCGGCAAAGACCAGTCGCGTGTCATCGCCGATGGCATCGGCAAAGGCCTGTGGATCGCGCGGATCCACAAAGGTGGTGGTGATACCGAAACGCGGCAGGGTGTGCACGAACAGGTTGTGGGTGCCACCATAAATGTTGCGGGAGGCGACAATGTGTCCGCCACTGTTCATCAGGGTCAGAACGGCCAGAGACATCGCCGCCTGACCGCTCGCCGTCGCGATGGCTCCCACGCCCCCTTCGAGCGCGGCCATACGCTCTTCGAAAACAGCCACAGTGGGATTCGAGATACGTGAATAGATATGGCCCGCCCGCTCCAGGTTGAACAGGCTCGCCGCATGGTCCACGTCGGGAAAGACATAGGAGGTCGTCTGATAGATCGGGGTGGCGCGTGCGCCGGTCACCGGATCGGGATGCTGGCCCGCATGCAGGCTGAGAGTCGAGAATTTCAGATGTTTCGGATCAATCATATGCGGGGCCCGGTTCCTGTCGGTCGCGTGACCGGATTCGTGAAAGGGAATACCGAACTTATCGCAACCCGCCCCTTGCTTGAAACGCCGCAACGCGTTTTGCACAAAAGAAAACCGCTCCGAAGAAAATTTCCGGAGCGGTAAAGTTTGTAACAGGGAGGCATCATGAGAACTGATGCGAAACGTGATGGATCAAAGGGAGGAGAGCCATCGCGTCCAAGCTTGCAGTCAAAGGCTAAAAAATAGTTAACGCAGTGCCCGAAAACACAAACAGGGCCCGTTACCGGACCCTGTTTGGAAACCTAATTCTGAAAGATCAGGACCCTAATTGTCGCCCTGATTGTTGCCGCCGATGCGGACATCCGCCATCCAGTCCGGAATACGGCTCTGCGCGGGCTCTTCCTCGGGGATCAGGTCGGCGCTGATCGGGCGGCGGT